>CALVEJ010000006.1 GCA_944326535.1 Candidatus Gastranaerophilales bacterium
TTTATATTTTTCATTCCGATATTTTTGCTACCGCAGCAGGCATTTGCATATCTTGACCCCGGTACCGGCAGTATGATAATCCAAACCCTCATCGCTGTTTTTGGAAGTATAGGTTATGCGGGTGTTTTGTTCAGAAAAAAAATAAAAAACTTTTTTGAAAGATTTAGAAAAACAAAATAAATATGACACTTTTTCACACATCTTCTTTTAAAGACCGTGATGCACAGGTCGTAATAAAGGACAATGAAATATACAGGCTGATTTATGATTCATATAAAGAACCGTATGAAAAGCTTATGCAAAGCGGTTTGTATGAAATGCTTGTGTCAAAAAATCTTTTGATTTCTCATGTTGAAGTTGAAAATTTTGCACCTGCCTATAAAACATTGAAGCCGCAAATGGTGTTTGTCTCTTATCCTTATGAATGGTGTTTTTCGCAGTTGAAAGATGCGGCGCTTTTGACACTCGAAATTCAAAAGACGGCTCTTCAGTACGGAATGTCTTTGAAAGATGCAAATGCGTATAATATCCAGTTTCATAACGGAAAACCGGTTTTTATTGATACATCATCTTTTGAAATTTATGAAAAAAATCAACCCTGGAGCGCCTACAGACAGTTTTGTATGCAGTTTCTGGCTCCGCTTGCCTTAATGGCATACAAAGATGAAAGACTTGTGTCGCTGCTTGAGACAAATATTGACGGAATTTCTCTTGATATTGCATCAAAACTTTTGCCAAAATCAACGTATTTTAATTTGAAAATTTTATCTCATATTCATTTGCATGCACTTGCGCAGAAAAATTACTCTGACTGCCACAAAAAAATTGAAGTAAAATTTTCAAAATTCCGGATGGAGGCACTTTTGAACGATTTAACAGAATGTGTTGAAAAAATTAAACTGCCAAAAACAAAAACCGAATGGGGAAATTATTACAACGAAACAAACTATTCCGATAAAAGTTTTGAACAAAAAAGAGAAATTGTTCTTGAATTCGGTGAAAAAATCGACCCCAAAACCGTTGCGGATTTTGGGGCTAACAACGGTGTCTTCTCAAGATTGTTCAAAGAAAAATCAAATATTGTTGTCAGTGCTGATATAGATTTTTCTGCTGTTGAACAGAACTATGCACGAACAAAAAAAGAAAAAGAAACAAACATCCTCCCTCTTGTTTTGGATTTGTGCAATCCTTCTGCAGCAATCGGCTGGGGAAACAGAGAAAGAGACAGCTTTTTTGAAAGAGTAAAGGATTTTGATTTGATTCTCTCGCTCGCTCTTGTTCATCATCTTGCCATAGGAAAAAATATTCCGTTTTCCAGAATTGCCGGTCTTTTTGCATATATCGGAAAAAACTTGATTGTGGAATATGTAGACAAAAAAGATTCGCAGGTAGAAAAACTTCTGGCAAACAGAAAAGATATTTTTGATGATTACACACAAGAGATTTTTGAAAGTTCTTTTGAAGAATTTTTTGATATTGTAGAAAAAAGACCTGTAAAAGGAACTCTCAGAACAATATACCTGATGAGAAGAAAAGAACTATGAAACTAAGAAACGAATACATTTTTTTTGCGGCATTTATATTGATAGCGGCATATACATATATAATGGCTTTTTATAATATGTATTTTGCCTTTGTCCCAAATTTTGTACTAAATTTAATACATGTTTTTTTGTATTTGATGTTTTTTATCTCTGCCTTCAGGTATGTCAGAAAAACACGGGAACAAGTCTCCGATGAAAAACAAAAAACAAATATATTCATATCCTTCCTCCCGCCGGTTGTTTTTTCTTTTTATCCATTGATACATATATATCTTTTAAACCTCAGAGAAGTTAATTTTCAGATGTTTGCTTCTGCTGGTTTATTTTTGACAGCTTTTGCGGCAATTGTTTTTGGGTTTTATTTTCTTTTTTACAAGAACACAGAGAAAAGCTCTGTAATGTGTTCTTTGACAATTTTTTTGTTTTTCCAGTATTTGATTTTTGAAATTTATTTTAATGCAGCATTTTTTGCCTGTACAATACTGTTTTTTGCAGTGCTGATATACAAAATAAAAATCAAAAATCTTTTTAAAACACTCTTGTTTTTGAGTTCTTTGCTGTTCTTTTTTAATGTTTCGGAAATCATAAAAACAGGTCTGTCATATATTGATTTTAAACAAACCCCAAAACACAAAACAGAAAAGCCTGCGCATCCTCTCAAAGCAAAAACTATGCCGGACGTGTATATTCTTCTTCTTGATGCATATCCTTCATCTGCTGTTTTGGAAAGAGATTTTAATTTTGACAATTCCAAATTTACAGACAGCCTGGAAAATAGGGGATTTTTTGTTTTCAAGTCTATCTACAGCAATTATTCCCGTACAATTCTTTCTATTCCGGCATTTTTAAATCATAAATTTGTATACGATTTAGAAGAAACATCATCTCAGGCGGTTAACAATGCACAACTGTTTAAAACCGCATATAATAACGGATACAAAGTATCTTTTATAAATTCATTCGGCGCTTTCAAACTTACAAAGGGCTATATTGATACCGTAAAAGATATTTATCAATATTATATTGTTTTAAATACACCGGATGACATCTTTTTCGGGCACTCTTTATTTAAAAAAATGTATGTTGTGTTCAATAAAAACAAGACAGTGAATGATTTGTTCTGGAAAATATTAAAAACAGAAACAGAAAAACCTTCGCCCAAATTTGTTTTTGCGCACGTAATGGCGCCACATCTTCCATATTTGAAAGACAGCAGCGGAAAAGATACAGATCTTTTACAAAAAAGGGATATCCTTGTAAACGGAATGAAAAATGAATACAAAATCAATAAAAAAAGTTGTATTGAATACCTGATATATACAAACAATCAGACGGAAAAAACAGTAGACGAAATACTCAAAAAAACGAACAACAATGCATACATCATTATTCTGGGAGATCACGGGCTGAGACTTCACTATTTTGAAGAAAAGACCAACAGGCATTTGTCGGATTTGTATCCAGAAAAAAATGTGATGAATTCATTTTTTAATACTTTTCTTGCTTTTTATTCTCCAAATCGGGACTATGAAAAATATAAAGATAATACAACGCTCATGAACTTTTTTATAAGTTTTTCAAACAATGTTTTTGGTACAAATTATCAAAAACAACCGGAAAAATTCTATTTTGTATTTTTTAATCAAAGCGATGCAAAACTGAAGGATATAAGCAAAAATACAAAATTGTTCAAAAAGTCGGAAATAGAATATACACGATAAGTTTATTTTTGTTAGTTACATTTGAATACTTTTATTCTTTTGGTTAAAAGAAGAAACAGTATCTTGAATTTTTTTTGCAATATCGTCTATATCCAAATCTTCAATATCTTCAATTTTTTTGAATTCTATAGGACTCTTTTTATTCCAGATAAAATCATTCAAAGTTTTTGTTGCAGCATTAAAGTTCAACAGAGCAGCCAGCTGTTCTACAGAAACATTCATCTTTTCCATTACCTTAGTATCAAATAAATATTTAAGCGGATTTGTCTTTTGAACCTGAACAGTCAAATCACCATTGTTGTCAGAACCCAGAAAAATGTCGTTTTCCGGAAACATTTCATCTATTTTTTGCACTGTTTTTGCTACTTTAATCTGGTTTTCCGGAGCTATTTCCTGAATATTTGAAAGAAAGTAAATTCCCTTGAATGATACGTTGTTTATCTTGTTAATCAAAGAGTCTCTCCTATTTTTTATGTTTTTTAAACCGTGTAAAAAAAATTTTTGCTATTTTATTTATTCTTTATTTCTGATTTTTTATATATTGTCATATGATTTCCATTTTCTTGAATATCGGATTTAAAATTTATTTTTTGCAGTTGAACAAATCCTTTTTTCTTAAAATAACTTTTATCAACATAACACATAGACGCCATTATCTTTCCTGCTTTTTCAGAAGGATAATAAAGATATTTTGTAATATTGTCAATATACATACAGCTTACTTCCTGTGGTTTATCAAAATATGCTTCTCCTTTTGAGTTGACTTTATATTTTATTTCTATATCTTCTATTTTATTGTTCAAAACAGTACTTGTTATTCCATCGTTTACTGTTATGAGATAGTCATATTTTGAAAAATCATAACTATCTATTTTTTCAATAAGTATCGTATCTATTTTATATCCTTCTGTTTCCAGCATTTTTACAACATAAAGTCTGCTTTGTGTATCCGGAATTATGCCTATGTATATTCCTTTCGGTGCTTTTCTTATCATATCTCTTAAGTAGCAAAACGGCATTTTTCCTTTATATCCTTTATACAAAGCGCACCTGATTTTGTCTCTTGCCGAGTCATAATTTTTTTCGGTTGAAAAAACTCGAAAAACATCTTTAGTCGATCTAGTTATCAAATTTTGCGATATAACAAGAAAATATGACATTACAAAGAATAAAATTAAAAGCTTCAGTATATTTGATTTTTTCATATAAGTCAATGCCAGAACCGGTGTTGATAAAAGAACCAGAAATGTCATAAATCTGACACTAAAAACCATGTAAGCAATGGAAAAAGACAGACAAAAAATATTTATATAAAACATCAACCCAAATGCCATCAAAGCAGTAGTTTTTTCAGAGATTGAATTTTTGTTGATTTTTCTCACAACAGCCACAACTATTGCAGCAATAGTTCCCGGCAAAAACAACAAAAAGCCAAGAAGCCCTGTACCCATTTTTACATCCAAAAGCCCGTTGTTTATTACATTGTTGTCAGGCATTTCGACACCGAGATTTTCGGGTATATGCAAAAATCCCAGCAATGCAAGTTTTGCATTGGTGATGTGTTCTCCGACATATTCGCTGTATCTGAATCCGGAGAAATCAAACATCATAAACATGTATCTTATATAATTTGCAACAAACGCCTTAAAACCGCCTCTAAATCCGTGTATTATTCTGGCTGATTCGGATCCGAGAAAATTCTGATACTGTATAAAGTTGAGAATATAGTTATAACTTGAGAAAATTATAAAATTTACACCCAAAAAACCAAGAAATATACCGAGTGTTTTAAAAAATTCTCTGCTTTCTTTTCTGTATGCAAAAAACGCCATCAGCAAAAAGACTCCGGGAAAAGCTATTATTGCCGGAGATTTTGTTCCCATTGCTATGGCATATGCAAGAGAAGAAAAAAACAAAAATGACAGTTTTTTTTCTTTTAAATATGTTATAAACAGCGTTATGGAAGACAAAACAAGCCCTGCTATCAAGACATCCGTTTCAACACTTGAAATTTCCGCAATTACTGAAGCAAAAGAAGAAAGTATAAAAATTGTCCATATTTTTTTTCTTTCGCAAAAGCCCAAATTACCCAGTATGTTATACACACTGCAAACAGATGCTATGTAACCCGTAAATGAAACGAAATTTAAGCCTATATCATTTTTTACAAAAAGCAGAACCCATAAATACAAAATTTCTGAGTTTATCGGCATAACAAGGTTTCTGTCATCTGCTATATCAAAATGATTCAGGCTTCCCTGAGAAAGCCAGAAAGCCGCTCTGTTCAAATGATATGCAAGTGCATCAGAAGTGGAAACCGGCATTAATATATTTAAAAGTATTGTCAAAAAGATAAGAAACAAAAATCCAAAAGCCATAATCATAAGGATTTTGTCTCTTTTTAATGCATTGAATATTCGTGAAAAAGTCCTTTTAACTTCAGGTCTGTATAACGGTCTGCCTTTTTTAAACCACAAAAATCCGGAAATAAAAAGAAAAGCTGTGTTCAAAACCAGAACATTTGCAGGGTTTATTGCCTTAAACAAAGAAAGCAGCTCCATTGTTAAAATTACATTGGCAAACATTGATACCAACAAAACCAAAAAACCTGCTATTTTTCGTTTTTCCGAGCCGCTGCAGACAATACAGGTTATAAAATAAGCCGTTATAAATACAAACAAAAATGAAATCAAAAACATAACTCTCTTCCCGTAACATATGCCATACAAATTATACCCTAAATATCACAAATATTTATACAACCGGCTAATTCAAGAAACCACAGTATTTTAATAGTATAAGACTGTGCATATTCCACTCTCACTCGTAAACTGTTTACTTTAATGCCGCCAAACAATGCGGCTTTTTTTTGTGTTTAGATTATTCTGCTAATGCCTCAAAATAACATATTTACACCGTAATCTTGAGCGTAAGCAAAAATCTTGCACACTATAAGACAAAAAGTAAAGGCTGTCGGATTAGTAAAACCGACACAAAGAGTTGTATGTTTGGATTTCTATCCCAACAGCATAGTTATTAAAAAATTTTTCATAGCAAAAAAATTTTTTATGGTTTTTAATTGTTGTATGAAAATCCCTCTGATAAAACATTACATTCAAAAAAACACTACTGTAAAGCCCCAATGGAGAATGATATCCGAAAATGATACAAGAAAGGTCTTTGACGATATTCCTATAAAAAATGATATTCTCGGGAACCTGACGTTAAGTGTAAAAAAATACAAAAAAACATTCAATATGCTGAATATTGAAATAAAAAACGTAATGAACAAGGTTTTTGGTGAGGAAATTCTTTCCATAAATAATGATGATAAAACCATAAACGGTATAAATATATACGTAAATGAAGAATACCGCCGTAAAAATTACAGATTTGGAGAGCTTTTGAGACTTGCAAGTATCATGGAAATGTTTGAAAATAAAAGCTCAAAAATAGATATCTATTCAAAGGGCAGCGCTGTTTATTTCCATTCAAAATACAAGTTTAAACCCTCTTTAAACGTTACCAATTATCCGGACGAAGTTTTGAGCACGCTTGATATGATTGAAAAAGATAAAAGAAAAGGAAACAAGCAACTCTCAAACCTTGCAAATCTTTATAAAAGAGTGCTAAAATCTGATAGTTGTCTCTTTGGTATTGAAGATCTCAAAAAAAGAATAGATACTCTTGTTCAGGATTATATTCTAAAATCAACAGAAACAGAACATCCTGAAAAAATTTATCCGTTTCGATGCGGTATTCATATGTCTTTGTCTGCTGAAGATGTAAAAGAAAATAGAAAATTCTTTAATGAATTATTTAAAAAACATGGTATAGATTACAAGGTATAGGCAATTTTCTTTCTGCATTTGTTTTATATAAACTATGGTAAGTTCAGTAAGTTTAAGAAGTCTCGGTAAAATTAAATATACTCCCGTCAAGGTTGATGGTAATGATGTTAAGATGTTTTCAAAAATTCCGTTGAAAAACGACAAAATTGATGACCTTTTTATGTATATGGAACATGAAGGAGATGAACATTTTAACATTTTTGTCAGCAGCGATACTCTTGGGCAGCTTGGCAGAGACCAGATAGCTATTGCTCCTCCTTATGACCTTACAATGGAAGCTTTTATCGAAGTGCTGGACAAATTTCGCTCATCAAAAAATCCGGGAGGCATCACAAAAGGAGCGCACATTGGTGAAGCGATGAGACTCGGCAGCATAATTGCATCTATTGAAAACGGGATGAAAGCCATAGATCTGTACTCTATGCCACAGGCTATATTTTTCCACAGAAAATATGGTTTTGAACCAAAAATAGGAACTGTATACAAAAAAGTTATGGATGCCCTTACACACATGGCATCTGACAACCACCCAAAACTCAAAGTTTGTTCGAAAAAATCAAAAGCCGTTATTGAGAAAATGAAAACGCAAAGAGCTAAAAAAAATGTTTCACAAAAAATTTCAAGGGAAACAGACAAAATAATCACTGAATATCTTGATACTATCGTGAAAGAAGATTTACCCGTAAAGGAACACAATTTTTCAATAGATATTCCCATGAGATTATATGTTGATGAAATAAAAAACAGAAAAGAGGTTTTTAATTCTCTTTTTCAAAAACATGGTATAGATTATGTTGTGTAAGTTTCAAAAGATTTTTCCATGGAAAACTATTAACTCTTTAAATTGGTTGTTTTTAAAAATCCCGTTTTAACACCATTTTTATCTTTTGCCGGTGCTGTTTGTGTTTTCACGACATTTGCAGGAGCTGTCTGTGTAACCTCTTCTTTTTTCTTAAAGAATAAAAATCTTTTCTTTTTCTTATTCTTTCCGGTCGGTTCACTTTTCTGTGAAAGTGTAGTCTGTGAAGGAGTGCTCGGGGTAAAGGCGTTTGTCAAAAGGACTTCTGTATATTTTTTATCAAGATGTGCAAAATCAAAAAGTACAATACCGCCTGTTTTCAGCTTTCTTGTTTCATGAAGCTGTCTCAAAAGATCATCAGGATTTCCGTTCATAAATGCAACAAAAAGACCCGGATATATTTTGGTATTCGGCTTGGAGTTTTGTTTTATGTCATTAATCAAATACACAGCCGTATCCTTGTCACACGTCAATATCAAAGGCGTAAATCCATCAATAGAGCCGTTGTCTGTCCAGGTTTTCCAGTCTTGCATTTTAACTTCTCTGCTGTTGTTCAAGTCAGGAAAAATTACTGCTGTCAGCGGAATATTATATTTTTTTGTAATTTGTTTTGCCTTAAAAACAAAACTGGAAACTTTGTTTTGTCTGTATTTTGCCCAGGCATCCCACTGAGGTGTTCCGTATTTTACATCAATCGGATCTACATTCATTACGCTTTTGAATTCATTTCTTGCAAATTCAGTATACCCCCAATTGCTCATTTCATAGCCGGAAAATTTTGCGCTGATTGACTGCGGATAACGTATGTAATCGAGATTTATTCCGTCTGGTTTGTAGCGTGTAATAATTTCTTCAAGCAAAGTCAAAAGGTATGTCTGCACCTCAGGATTTGCGGGATCAAGAAAATATCCGTTATGTTCCGAAATAGATGCAACCGGTGTCGGAGAATTGTATTTCATCTTAGTTCTGTTTGCCCATTTCGGATAAACAGACACAACATTTGTCGGGTTGTTCATCGGGTTTTCGGGTCCTGCATAAAATGTTTCGAACCAGATATATATTTTCAAGCCTCTTTTGTGAGCTTCTTCCACCCATATTGCAAGAGGATCAAATCCTGAGAACTCGGGTCTTTGTGTCTGAACATTATATTTTGCAAATGTTTCTGAAGGAAAAATCGTTTTGCCCTGATAGTATGTTTCCAAAAATATTGTTTCTATTCCGTATTTTTTAACTCTGTCCAGAGTTTTTTCTATTTCTCCTCTGGATTTTTCCGTCGGTCTGAGCCAAACGCCCTTAAACTCATTTTTGTAATACGGCAGGGCATACTGCATTGCTTTATTTGCTGCATTTATTGCCATAGAAGAATATTTCTGAGTGTCATCCGGATTTCTGTTTGCTCTTTTCAGGTTGTCCAGAGCCTTTGTAATATAGTCATGCGCAAGCGAATCGTCGTAATAGATGTCATTGTCTTTGTAATAGCGCATTACACTGTCAATTTCTTTGATTTTTGCCTTTGTGGCATATATAAAGCTGTCATTTGTCAGGTATGCCGTCAGCATCATGTTTTTGTAATCTATAAAAACTTTTGATCCTACGGTCAAATTCCTGTTCATCCAGGCTTTTGCCTTACCGTGACCGCTGATTACATAACCGCCTTTGGGAATAATAGAGTCAGCACCGCTGATTTGTACTACAGTATCATCAACAACAATAGCTTCTGCTCCGAATTCATTCGTTCCGGTTCTTATACCGCTGTTTTGCGGAGTATAAACTACCAGCTGGTTTGCTCCCCTTCCTCCCGGGTAAAAATTTCCGGAAATATTTACACCTGAAACAGGATTTATTGAACTTATTTTGTATGATTCCTGAGAAAGTATACCCTCAAAAGGCACTGGGGGAGATAGTGTCTCTTCTGTTTTTTCATCACACTGTTTTTCTGTTTTTGCCGCATTTTTTTGTTTGTCTTTTCCGAAAATCTTTGCATCAGAAACCGTTCCTGCACCAAGCAGGACAAATACAAGAAATATTACCGGCATCTTTGCAAAGAATTTTTTCATAAGCTTATATTAAAAAAGATATCTGTATTAACCATTATCGGCAGATTTTTAGAATAGTTTATTAATAAATAATTAAAATCAACTAATTAGTGCAGATTTTATACTATTATAAGAATATAGATAAATAAAAGCGGAGCTTCAAAACAATATGGAATATAAAGACTATTATCAAATACTCGGCGTAAAACGTGATGCTACACAGGCAGAAATAAAGTCCGCCTATCGTAAACTCGCAAAAAAATATCACCCCGATGTAAACAAAACCCCCGAAGCATCAGCAAAGTTTAAAGATATAAACGAAGCGTTTGAAGTTCTGTCTGACAAAGATAAAAGACAGCGCTATGACAGTCTTGGCTCAAACTGGCAGGCAGGAGCAAATTATACCCCGCCTCCGGGATTTGAAAATTTTGGTTTCGGCGGTTTCGGAAACGGCGGCAATCAATATCAATATTCATCTCAAGGAATAAATTTTGAAGACCTTGGCGGATTTTCCGATTTCTTCAACAGCCTTTTCGGCGGAGGTTTTTCTTCAAGAACCTCAAGAGGCGGTTCTGCCGGATCTTTTTACGAAGATCTTGGCGGAGGCTTCTCTTCACGAACAGGCAGAAGCAGAGCATCTTCATCTGCAAAAACCTCATCTCAGGCGGCAGCAGATCTCAATATAACTCAGGAAATAAAAGTCAGCGCAAAGGATATATTCAACCAAAAACCTGTAAGTGTACGCATAAACAACCTTGAAAAATGTACACAATGCTCCGGAGTGGGTTCTATGTGCCCGCATTGCAACGGTACGGGATTTGTTACTTTCTCAAAAACATTGAACGTAAAAATTCCGCCCGAAGTAAAAGAAGATCAAAAAATTAGACTCAAAGGCGAGGGCAAAACAGGCTCCGGCAATTTAAAAGGAGACCTTTATCTGGTTGTAAAATTCGCTGATAAACAATATTCAATCAACGGTTCAGATCTTACAAAAACTATAGATGTAACACCGGCAGAAGCTGTAATAGGAACAAAAAAAGAAATTGAAACCCTTCACGGAAACATAAATATCAAAATCCCGCCAAAAACAACTGGCGGAACTGTTCTCAGACTCAAAGGACTCGGTCTGCCCAAAAAATCCGGCGGATACGGCAATCTCAATGTGAAAATTAATCTTTCAATACCGAAAACGCTCTCCGATGAAGAAATAAAACTGTATGAACAGCTTTTGAAACTGGAAAAAACTGTTTAATAAAGAAGAAAAAACTCAAGATAACCACAACTGTTTTGTTGGTTTTTTTACCCCAAACCACAAATCCACATACCACTTTGAGTAAGAATTTTCTAAAGCAGCAACTAATTGTTCTGCACAACAATAGCAACCCACTGATCTTGATGCATGGTTTCAACAGTTTTCAATCCGTGTTTATTTATTGCTTCAACGACAACCGGTTTTTTCTCATCAAGTATACCGCTCAAAACCATATAGCCATTCGGTTTCATAATTGCTTTCAAATCACCCATTATATCAGCCAGCACATTATGCAAAATATTTGCGCAAACAAAATCAAATTGTTCCGTGAGCATATCCGCAGTAGAACATGAAAAATCTATTTTGTTAAAAACACCGTTGACCTGTGCATTGTCCTGAGCAACATCAATAACCAGAGGATCGTTATCAATTGCAACAGCATGAGAGGCACCAAATTTTATCGCAGTAATAGCAAGAATACCGGAGCCGGTACCTATATCAGCCACCTCATATCCGGTTTTTACATACTTTTCAATAGCCTGAATACAAAGCTGCGTTGTTGCATGTGTGCCCGTACCAAATGCAGATCCCGGATCAAGTGTAATTATAACTTCATCTTTTTTTCGTTCACATTCTTCCCAAGAAGGACAGATTATTACATGATCAGACGCTTTTGTAGGTTTCCAGTGTTCTTTCCATTTTTTTGACCAGTCCTGATTAATGACTTTTTTGACGGAAATTGTCCACTCACCTAATTCCTCATCTGTAAAGCCTTCTTCTTTAAGCTCTTCTTTTGCATGATCAAATACTTTTTGTATTTCCGACGGTTTAAAGTCTTCTTCTTCGCATCTTATATAACCCTTTGCCACATTGTTCGTGGTTTCAACGAGTTCAAGATCTTTGTATTTTTCTTCAGCCTGAACAACACCCTCGCACTCAAATCTTTCAAAAAAGACTTCTGTTACGAGCTCTATGGCATTAGGATTGATTTTTACAGAAACTTCAAAATAATCTTTCATTAAGAGTTAAAAACTCCCATTCTTCTGAATTTGTTATACCTGTCATCTTTGAGCTGCTGGGGCGACATATTTTTGTACTCATCAAGCGCAGCAAGGAGTTCTTTTTTCAATTCCTCACCCATTGCCTCATAATCATAATGTGCACCGCCCAAAGGTTCTTTTACAATACCGTCGATTATGTTGTATTTCAACAAATCCGGACCTGTAATTTTCAAAGCCTCTGCCGCTTCAGCAGATTTTGAAGCATCTCTCCACAGAATAGAAGCACAGCCCTCTGGAGAAATTACAGTATAGTATGCATGTTCCAGAACAAGAACCTTGTTTGCTACGGCAAGACCCAGCGCACCGCCGGAACAGCCCTCTCCCGTAATAACTGCAATAATAGGAACTTCGAGCTTTGCCATCTCTTTCAGATTAACCGCAATAGCGATACCTTGACCGTGTTCTTCGGCTTTGATACCCGGATATGCACCGGGTGTGTCAATCAAAGTGACAATCGGAAGACCAAATCTGTTTGCATGTTCAAAAAGACGCAATGCTTTTCTGTAGCCTTCCGGCTGGGGCATACCAAAATTGTACACAAGGTTTTCTTTTGTGGATTTACCTTTTACCGTTCCTGCAATCATAACCGGAGTATCATTTATTCTTGCCACACCTCCGACAATAGCTCTGTCATCAGTACCTTCCCTGTCGCCGTGCATTTCAATAAAATCTTCCGTAATAAGATTTATGTAATCGAAAAAGTTCGGACGATTAGGATGTCTTGCTATTTGCAACTTTTGAACCGGTTTGAGGTTTTCATACAGTTCTTTTTTGTATTCGTGAGATTGATGTTCAAAATTTTCAATCTCTTTTGATAAATCCATGCCTGATTCTTCGCTCATTTTTTTCAGTTCTTCTATTTTTTCTTCAATTTTTGTTATAGGTTCTTCAAAATCAAGTTTCATATATTCAAGTCCTAATGTTTGTGTAGTTTCAAGATTTTTGCAAGAGTTTCTTTGAGTTCGCTTCTTTTTGCAATCATATCAAGCTGACCATGTTTCATAAGGTATTCCGCAGTTTGGAAATCCGCAGGAAGCTTCTGGCGGATTGTCTGTTCAATTACACGTCTTCCGGCAAAGCCTATTCTTGCACCCTGCTCAGCGATGATAATATCGCCGATTGTACCAAAACTTGCAGTAACACCGCCAAATGTAGGGTCTGTCAAAATATTAATGTACAAAAGTTTTGCATCATTCAACTTTGCGACAGCACAGCTTGTTTTTGCCATTTGCATCAACGAAAGCGCACTTTCCTGCATTCTTGCACCGCCTGATGCGGTAATTGTAACAACCGGAATTCTCTTTTTGAGGGCTTCTTCTATAATTCTTGTAACTTTTTCACCGACAACACTGCCCATAGATCCGCCCATATACTCAAAATCCATAATAGCGCAGGCGATTTCTTCCCCGCATACCTTGCCTATACCGGTAACAACAGCATCATTGAGGTTTGTTTTTTCCTTTGCCTTTTCCTGACGTTCTTTATAAGGCTCAGTATCAACAAAATCCAGCGGATCAGACGGGGTAATATTTTCAAAATATTCGCTGAAAGTACCCTCATCAAAAAGCTGATTAATTCTCGTTCTGGCATTTATTCTGAAATGGTAGCCGCATTGAGGACAGACCATCATATGATGTTCAAGTTCTTTTCGTGGAAGCTGGGCATTGCAGTTGTAGCATTTTACCCAGAGTTTTCCGACAAAATCATCTATTTTGGGGTCAACCGGACGGGCTGCCTGTTGTTCTTCCTTTCTGGTTTCAAACCAATCTTTTAGAGTCATTTAGATATATTCCCCTTGTCAAAATATTAAATTCAAACAATTTTCTATATTATACTACAAATGTTTTTTGACAGTTTTTTTCAAAAAATTACTTTACATTCCCGGAGGTCTGATAAGCGACGGGGTAAGCATGGTGCCGCCCGGCATCATATTAAAGCTCGGGTTGTAGTCATCGTAATCTTTTACGGATCTGTCCATAGGATTGAGAGCTTTCTTTTTCTTTTCTTCAGCCGCTTTTTTCTTTTCGGCAGCCATTCTTTGTTTTTCTCTTTCTGAATGTTTTCCTATCTGATCAGGATCATTGAGGATAAGCCGTTTGAATTCTACATCGGAATTTTCTGCTCCAACATTTATTGAAAAGCCCATAGTTGCATTTTGACGATAAGCATCATATCCTATAAGGAACTTCAAATCATCAGGACCTATAACAAAATAGAACCTGTTTTCCTGAAGCATTTTGTCATTCGGAGTATCATTTGAAACAACAATTGTAGCACTGTACATAAGTGTCAGATATTTGCATATTCTCAAAGATTCTCCCAGCACAATATTTGATCTTCCGTAGAAGTTCTGATCAAAGTAAAACGGAGTATCGCCTGCCTGACCACCCTGGAAGTAGCCTACATATTGCTGCCATGAACGATATTGTGTTCTCAGATAAGGACCCACTCTGACAAGACCCATTGTATCTCCCGTACCATAAAGTGCAGCATGTGTTTGAACATTTAGACCAAAATCCATGGCAAATTTTTGATCTGTATTTTGATAATTAAATAACGACTTACTTGTAGATGTCTGCCATGCAAACTTTGTAGTTGAAAAATCGCTGTCCCAGTCTTTATAATAACCTCCGACATATCTGTTTTGGAAATCTACACCGAGATCATCTATTTTATAATTTTTGTGATGAATAAATTGGAAGCCGTATTTCGGCATTCTTCCTCCGAGGAAGAAATTATTCATATAAGAATTTATACCGTATTGCAAACTCAGGTTTTCAGTAAATTCCTGTTCACCTCTAACAATAAACTTGTCATGAGAACTTGACCAACCAAATGCGGTTCTGTTTTTGTCCGTCAAAAATCTTCCTATAGCACCGACACCAAGTTCGCTGTCCCCGTATGTCAAAGCCGGACCAATTTTTAATGTGGAAGAATTAGGCGTCGGAATGACTATACCTGGAGAAACAAATGCACCGAGGTTTCTCATTGAACCAAGTTCAAGCATATTTGTTTCAATATACTGCTGTTCCTTGTCGGTATACAGTCTCATTTTTCCCGCAGAGCCGATTTTTGTATCTTTTATATAAATATCAGCATTTTTAAGCGTTGCAATATCTCTGTCTTTGTAACTGTCTATAACAATTGTTTTTGCTTTCAGACGCCATTTATTGTCATATTTTTCTTTGAAATAGAAATATTTTGGTATAACTTCATCCATCATCGGTTTGTCAAAACCAAAAATAGGTCTTGCGGTAAACTTATAATGCGCCTTGTCATTGAAGGTTACGTTGCCTTCCATTGCTTCTGTTTTGGCATCATAGACAATACTCTGCTTTGCCCTGATTTTTATCATCATGTGGTTTAAAACGGGTTGTGTCATTAAAGCATTGTTGTCATTTAAGTCCACCTGAATATATTCGCCGTTGATTTTTTGCCCTTCTTTTACCAGAACAACATTGCCATAACCTTTTACGTAGTTGGTGTCATGGTTAAAAACAATTTTGTCGGCATAAAGAACCGAATTTTCCTTCGGAAAAGAAACTTTTGCATCACCCGTGGCTTCAAATTCATGTCTTTCGGGGAAGTATTCTATGGTGTCGCTGTCCACAAGAACTTCCGTAGCTTCCTGAGATGCATTTTCGTCATTTTTCTCATCTTTTTTTACTTTTGAAAATAATTTTTTATCTTTATCTTTTATTTCTTCTTTATTTTCTTCTGATGTTGTTTCTTTTTCTTGTTCGGAAGAAATTTTCTGATCTTTTTTGTCGTCTTTTTTCTGTTTTTCCGCTTGTTCAACAGTGTTTTCTTCCGGCTGTTCAATTGTTTCTTTTACATTGGTGTTCTGGGGAACATCCAGAGTTTCCGCAGCAAAAACAGAACCTGAATTAAAGGTTAAGAAAAATATAGCTATTAAAGATATGAATAATTTTTTGTTCACCAATTTACCTTTTAATTTTATTATATATAATTTAGCGGATTTTGAGGCTTTCCGTTTACACGAACCTCAAAATGGCAATGCGGACCTGTGCTGTAGCCGGTTGATCCTTCATATCCGATAACTTGACCTTTTGTAACATTTTGCCCCGGAGAGACAATATATCCTGACATATGGGCATAAAGTGTTGTTGTCGGTTTACCGTTTATCAGTCCATGATCAAGAATAACAACTTTTCCGTACCCGCCGTACCATCCTGCATACAAGACTTTTCCCGTATTTGCAGCACGGATTTTTCCGCCGTTTATACCACCTATATCTATACCTGAATGGAAGATTGTTCTTTTAAATATCGGGTGTGTTCTATATCCGAACGGCGATGTAATAGGTCCGGCAATAGGCTTCATAAATCCCGATACAACCCTGACCGTTGTACCCTGGGTGTTTTTGCTAATCATTTTGCCAAGAGCTTCAGACTGTTTTGCCAGTTCTCTTTCAGCCTTTTCATAATATGCTCTGTTTGTTCTGTACTTTTGTATTGAGCTTTCATTCTGGCTGATTGCTCCTTGAATATATTGCTGCTGGGCATTTATGTTTTTAATTGAATAGGCAATAATAGTTTTTTGCTGTTCAATCTGATTTCTCAAAAGAGCGATTCTTCTGGATTTTTCTTTAAGATAAGACAGTCTTTTTTTGTCTTTTTTGGTAATTATATTCTGATAGTATATTCTATCCAAAAATGTATTTATATCAGTTGTGGACAAAAGAAGCTGGAACAGACCCCGTCTTTGTTTTTTGTATATTTGTCTGATTCTGTTTCTTGCCTGAAACTCGGAAGCCGAATACTCCTGCATTGTTGCGTTCAAATTTCTTTCTGCTTCAGAAAGCTGGTTTTCGGCATTTTTATATTGTTTTTTTGTTGAACTCAAACTCTTCTGAGCATTTTCCAAGCGCTGCTGATTTTTGTAAAGCTTGTTTGTTTCAATTGTTTCAAGCCTTTTAAATCTCAAAACCTTTGCATGAGTCTCTTTTCTCTTCTTTTCAATATGACTCTGAGAGCATATGGCAGCCGGTGTAAAAGAGATTAGCAAAAATATTATAAAAAAAGCTTTTATTACTTTGAAAGTAGCGCTCATTTTTTTATGTTCCAAATTTAATTTGGGCATAAATGTATGTTACCTGTCTTTTTCAAATTCAACTGTGCTGTTTTATATCTATTGTTTACCCGCAACAAATTCTATCAATATAGGTGCAAACATAAACAATAAAAATGCAACGGCAATTATTCCTACAATTAATTTTTGGTTTTTTCTGAAAAATTCCATTATATTTATCCAAAATCCTTAACAGTAATATTTTACATGCAAAAAATATCTTTTACAAGAAATTTACGCCATGTAAAAAATATCGAGAAATTATTAAAGAAGGCTGTAATAAACACCCAAAACTAAATAAACAGATACAAAATAAAGCTATACTGCAGGAAAAATTCCAGCAATATAGCTTTGCAAAATATCTTAATTATCTATCAAAAGGCTTGCACCGATTATGCCCGCAGTGTTACCCAGCTGTGCAGGAACAACTTCAATAGCGCTGCCCTGAATAGGCATTGCTCTTTCTTTGAGTGTTTTTCTCAACGGATCCAAAAGCAAATCGCCTGCATCAGCTACACCGCCGCCCACGACAATTTTTTCGGGGTTCAAAAGATTTACGACACTGGCAAGACCTATGCCAAGATATTCACCCATTCTTGTAAAAATTCTTTTTGCAACAACATCGCCTTCCTGCGCTGCCTGACACACAATAGCAGGAGTAATTGCAGCTGTAGAACCGGCTATTTCTCTAAATTTTGCACTTTTTCCGCCTCTGACATAGTCTTTTGCCATCGCAACAATTGCAGGGCCCGATGCATAAGCCTCAAAACATCCCGTATCACCGCATCCGCAAATCAGTCCGTCATGCATTTGAAGTTTTATGTGTCCGATTTCACCCGCTGCATTGCTGGCACCACGAACAAGTTTTCCGTTAATAATCAAGCCCGAGCCAATACCTGTCCCGACAGTAATACAAACCAGATTTTTGCAGCCTGCACCTGCACCGTAATTGAGTTCTGCCAGCGCTGCACAGCGTACATCGTTGTCTACTTTGACAGGAACATTAAATTCTTTCTGCATAATTTCAGCAATCGGAACATCAATCCAGCCCGGAATGTTTGGTAATATTCTTACTACACCTTTGTCACAGTCAATCTGTCCGGGAAAGCCAAAACCTATTCCCTCTATATCATTTGTGGTTATATTTGCCTCTGCCATAAGGTCTTTTATACACTGGGTAATATTTCCGACAGTATATTCGTATCCCATCTCAGCACGTGTAGGAACGGTTTTTGGATGAGAAATCTCACCCTTTTTGTCAACAAGGGCAATCTTTACATTTGTTCCGCCAATATCCACGCCTATTCTAAATTTTTCAAACATGTTTTAAATCCCCGTTAATTCTGTTGATAACAGATATAATAACACGAGCAAAATATTTTTAGTCAAAAAATTTGACTTTATCGGGATAATTCCTAAATTCATTAAACACCGAAACCTTGGACAGAATATCATCTTTTGTTTTTGCAACTATGGTTTTAAAATTTTTTAATGTTGAAAGAGTTTCAAAAAAATCGAACGGAATTTTTGAACTTTCAAAATTATATTTGTTAATTTTGAGGTTTGAATGAACAAAAAAATCTCCGTATTTGTTGCTTGAGATATTAATAGACATTTCTTTTACCGGTTTTAAAGCATCTATGGTTTTTTTGATAAAATTTGTTTTTTTTGCGGATGGTATTTTCTCTTCAAGATTTTTTACGGATTCAAACATCAAACAGGACAGATCATCTCCATACATTTGACGGCAGTTTTGTCTTGCCAGATCTGATATATTTACTTTAGTGGGCAGATGTCTAAATTTTATCATTGTTTTATCCTCTTGTTTGATTTTAAAAAAATTAAAGGCAGAACAACAAATTTTTTGTCAGTATATTAAATTAATTTTACAAACAGTATATTTTGTAAAGTATTGTTACAAATATAGCAAATTTATTTAAGTTTTTAAACCAAAAGCCGATAAACATTCATGTAAAAAGCGAAGCCGGTGTGAAAACCGATACGGTTCGACGAAGGTCGAATCGGAGAGGTTGGAACATAATAACGGCGGCGTAGAAATCTTTGATTTCACAGACGCAGCGAAGCCGGTGTGAAAACCGATACGGTTCGACGAAGGTCGAATCGGAGAGGTTGGAACATTATAACGGCGGCGTAGAAATCTTTGATTTCACAGACGCAGCGTAAGCCGGTGTGAAAACTGATGACCGCTTTTTACAACAAACAGGGTACAATTTCTCACACGCAAAGTATCGTTATCAACCGTGATAAAATTCCCGTTTTGGGCATTTTATAAGTAGTGTAGTAAAAAAGAAAGTTAAGGAAGAACATGATTCTCGAATACTCGGTAAACGAAGCACTGGTTCAGCCTGCATGGTTAAAAACACTTTATGACCTTGTAGAAGAACTAAACTGCAAGTGCAAAACCTACATTGACGAATCTTACAATCGTTCTCACAAACAGTACACAAGAACCAGAACAATTGAAGTCTACGGCTCGGATACGATGCTTTCATGGCTAAAATTGAGAATGGAAAGATACTCTCATTTTATCAATGAATTTAACGAAAAAGCCGAAATTCAATCGAGTTTGAAAAACGAAGGCAGAAAGCAGGAATAATTCTTCATCTGTTGTCATCCCGAACATCACAAAACCCCAGGATGCCTGAAAAAATGGCACCCTAAGAATAGCAGGTTAAGATTTATATCAGTCAGATAAATTCTATACAGTACCTGAGTTCCAGCTGTGAAGATATGCTTCCTGTTCCGGAGTCAGCGTATCAATCTGTATACCCATGGAATCAAGTTTGATTTTTGCAATTTCAACATCAACTTCATGCGGAAGTGTATACATTTTGTTTTCAAGCTTACCCTGATTTTTAACAATATACTCAATACCAAGAGCCTGATTTGCAAAGCTCATATCCATAACGGAAGCGGGGTGTCCTTCTGCTGCAACCAGATTTACAAGTCTGCCTTCCGCAAGTACATAAATTGATTTTCCGTTTTTCAATTTGTATTCTTCAAGAGAAGGTCTTATCTGTTTAATCTCAACGGTTTCTTTTTTCAAGCCGTTAACATTAACTTCAACATCAAAGTGACCGGCATTGCAAACAAAAGAACCGTCCTTCATAGTAAGCATATGATGTACATCCACAACATTTTTGTCACCTGTTATTGAAAGGAAGATATCTCCGACTTTTGCGGCTTCTGCAATAGGCATTACGCTATAGCCTTCCATAGCTGCTTCAAGTGCTTTTAGCGGATCAACTTCCGTAACAATAACATTTGCGCCCAGACCTTTTGCTCTCATTGCAGCACCTTTGCCGCACCAGCCGTAGCCGCACACAACAAAAGTTTTTCCGGCGAGCAAGATGTTTGTTGCACGTATAATACCGTCAATAGCACTTTGTCCCGTACCGTATCTGTTGTCATAAAGATGTTTTGTCAGGCTGTTGTTAACGCCTACAGCAGGAAATTTCAAGCTTCCGTCAGCTTCCATTGCCTGCAGCCTGATAATACCTGTTGTGGTTTCTTCAGTAGAACCAATAATATTCGGTATCAAATCTTGTCTTTTTGAATGTATTGTTGCAACGAGATCGCATCCGTCGTCTATAACAATATTAGGTTTATGGTCCAAAACTTCCTGCACATGTGATGCATATGTTTCTGATGATTCTCCGGCATAACCGAATACCGGAATTCCCCAGTATTTCACCAACGCTGCAGCAACGTCATCCTGTGTTGAAAGCGGGTTTGAAGCTGCGAGCACTGCATCGGCTCCACCTTCTTTCATTGCTATACAAAGTGCTGCGGTTTCTTTTGTAACGTGTACGCAGGCAGTCAGTCTTAAGCCCTTAAAAGGCTGTTCTTTTCTAAATCTTGCTTTAATTCTTTCCAAAACGGGCATATCTTTCATTGCCCATTCGATATTATTTTTACCCTGTTCAGCCAGAGCCATATCTTTTACATCGTATTTTAATTCAGCAGTTGTCATTAATTTCTCCTTGTTCTTTAAAAGCATATCCTACAAAATTTTAGCACGAATATAATTTAGGCAAGAATACATCAAAGACCGAAAAGATTTTTCTTGATACCGCTTATTTCAGATTTTTGCTTTTCAAGTATTTCGTCCAATAAACCCGCAAGATAAAGGATATCAACTTTTCTGACATGATAGTTCCTATATGTTTATTACGGTGATTTTATCAATGGTATTGATAGACATATTATCAGTATGGCTGATAATTAAAAAATGAACAAGATAATTATTAATAAAGTTGCAAAAAATATTAAGTTTTACAGAAAAGAAAAAGATATGACTCAAGAAGCTCTTGCTTTTGGAGCAAAAGTTTCTCTTTCAACTATCGGTATGATAGAAACCGCAAAAACGGATATCACTCTTTCAAAAATATATAACATTGCAAAAGCTCTCGATGTGGAGCCTTATGAATTGCTTAAATAAATATTAGCCACAAACTTGTTTTTTTAAAGAAATTAACGCTATAATTATTGAACAATCAGACTAAAAAGGACGGATTATGAAACTTACGGTTTTGGGTGCAGGATGCTGGGGATTGACTTTAACCTGGCTTTTGACAGACAATTTTGACGATATTTGCGTATGGGGCAGAGATATTGATATATCCGATGAACTGCGCACAAAAAAACATACCTCCAAGCCGCTTGAAATTCAGCTTAAAGATAAAGTAAAAGTTACCTCAAATCTTGAAGAAGCACTCGAAGGCGCTGATATAATTCTTCTTGTTGTTGCAACATCCGGAATACGTGAAGTTTGCAAAAATATAGCCAAAATCGGACTCAAAGACAATCAGGTTCTTGTTAATACATCAAAGGGTCTTGAACTGCCGTCTTTGATGCGAATGAGCCAGGTTATGAGAGAAGAATTACCGGATGCAAATATGGCAGTGCTTTCCGGACCTACTCTTGCAAAAGAAGTTTTAATGGGTTGCCCCACTGCAGCCTCCATAGCCTGCGAAAACAAACCCGAACTTTCTAAATTTTTACAAGAAAAATTGACTGTTCCATCAAAATTTAGATTATATACAAATGACGATATCATCGGCTTAGAATATGGCGGAAGCTTAAAAAACGTAATAGCCATTGCTTCAGGATTTGCAGATGCAATGAAACTGGGTGACAACTGCAGGGGAACACTTTTAACAAGAGGTATGGCGGAAATTACCAGAGTGGCTGTTGCTCTTGGAGCAAAACAGTCTACGCTTTACGGACTTTCCGGCATGGGGGATTTGATTGCAACATGTTCAAGCCCGATGTCCAGAAACTTTACGGTAGGATCAATGTTGGGACACGGCAAAAAGATTGATGACATCTTAAGGGAACTGGGTTCTGTCGCAGAAGGTGTTAAAACTTCAAAAGCTGTTTGTGAACTGGCAAAAAAACTTGATATAGAGGTACCAATATCTTCTGCTATTTACGAAGCTGTTTATACGGATATTACACCGAGAGAACTCCTCGAAAAACTCATGAACAGAAAACTCAAAGGTGAGTAGCGGATTTTTATTCTGCCCTCAGGACAACAACAAACTCTCACCATATCTCATTTCTAATGATATTCGAGAAAAATTCGTGATAAGCCGCTACCGAACAAAAGCCGCCAGCGACTGGTTTTGTGGGAGATAAGTGACGTGAACGAATTTTTGATAGGGCATGCCTTTTTATAATTTTAATTGTTAAAAATACACTTTATATTTTCAAAAATTCTATCAAAATTGAAGTAAAAAAAATAGGGCAAATGTCTAAAATGCCCTAATTGTCTGGAATTAAGAATAGTTGGAAGTATGAAAAAGATTAATTATATAAAACAATATATTTTTCAAAAAGACAATTACCCGAGTGGATATTTTTAAATAATTATTGATATTTGCATGCCGTTTTATAAAAATTGAATAAAAACAGATGATTAAGTGTAAAAAATGCACTTTATCAAAAATACAGCTATATCAATGCTTTTCGGAAGATATTAAGATTTCTTTAAGAGGGGTTGACAACAAAACCTTTATAGTACATAATGAAAATGTAATAAATAGTGTAGTTAAAACACTTAATTCAATTTACAACACACGAAGGACAAAAAAAATGAAAGTAAATGGTATTACAAATACATTTAACTATTCAAATATTAATAACAACAAACAATACGCTTCAAGACCTGTTTTCAAACAGGAAATTTCTTCAATTACTCAAAGAGCGGTTGTTGATCAGTTTATTGAATCAGCTAATGATAAGAAATACAGCAAAAGCCCGTTGGTTAGCAAAATTTCTTATTTGAAAGATGTACTTTTCTCTGATATGACAACAAGAAAAGTAAAATCGCTTCAAGAAGCAATTGACAGCTATGATTCAAAACGTAATATCTTGTAATTTTCAAGATATTGCCAGCCGAAAACATTACAAATTTTTCCCCGTTATATATTTTTAATTTGAATAGATGCAGTAAACTCAGACCGAAAGGTCTGTTTTTTTTGTTAAATTAATCGGCAGACCTTTTTTGCCTGCCGATTTAAATTCTACTTAATACCGCAGAGATGCTTTAGACTTTCTAACCGGATATTACAACTCTGCCTCTGAAAAATCCTTTTACAAAGAAGCTCTTTCTCTTGCTTCTTTATTTTGGAGTCTTTTTTCTTCAATTTTTTCAATACGTCTGTTTCTCTTATAGCCGTATCCTGCATAAATGCTGACACCAATTAAAAGCCACAGCGGGAATAACAATGCTGTCTTACCCATGCTGATAACAGCTACTACCATCAATCCACCGCAAAGAATTATACCTATTGCAGGGAAGAAAGGAGAAAACGGTACTTTGAAAGGTCTGTGTCTTTCAGGATCTGTCTTTCTCAAAATCAACACGCCTACACAAACAATAATGAATGATGTAAACACGCTGAATATACAAAGCTGTGCAGCAAGATTCAAATCAAGGAACAAGCAGCCTATCATCATTGCTACACCGACAACCCATGTAATTACGTGAGGGGTTTTGTATGTAGGGTGCACTTTTTTCAATATTGTCGGGAAGAAGTTGTCTCTTGCCATAGAGAACAGAATTCTTGTTGCTGCCAGCTGCATAACAAGCAAAACAGATGTCAAACCGGTCAATGCACCTATAGAAATAAATCCGGCAACCCAGCTTTGTCCTGTCACCTGCATTGCATGTGCAATAGGAGCATGGATATTAATCATATCCCATCTGACCACACCTGTCAGAACAAGAGCAACAAATATATAAACTATTGTACAAAGCACCAGTGTACCGATAATACCAATCGGTATATCTTTTTGCGGATTTTTGGTTTCTTCCGCCGCTGTTGATATTGCATCAAAACCGGTGTATGCAAAGAAAATTGTAAATGCGCTGACAAGAACACTTCCTATACCATTAGGCATAAAAGGAGTCCAATTATCAGGTTTTACATAAAACGCACCGACACCGATAAATAAACCGATAACAAGAAGTTTTATGATAACCATAATTCCTGCCATATTTTTTGATTCGGATATACCTTTGACAAGAATCGCAGTAACCAAAAGAATCATTAAAATAGCCGGAATATTTATGCAAAAAGGAATACAACCCAGATGAGGAATATGATCCATCGGATTTAATCCCATTTTGAGATAAGCGGCCTTTGCAGAACCGTAATCACTTACCAGCCACAATGGCGGATACATAATATGATGGGTAACTGTCTGCAAAAAAGCAGGCAGAGCTTTTGTATAAGGCTCAAAACCTCTTAAAAATTGCAGCAGGTATCCTGTCCAACTGCATGCTACAGCAATATTTCCGATTGTATATTGAAGCATCAATACCCAGCCTACCATCCAGGCAGCGAGTTCGCCCATTGTTGCAAATGTATAAGTATAAACACCGCCGGAAACAGGTATCATTGATGCAAATTCTGCATAACACAATGCCGAGAAAATACAGGCAATTGCGGCAATTATCATAGAAATTATAAGAGCAGGACCTGCACCATGTCCGTCTGTACCAACAACGGCAGAACCTACCATTGAAAATATTCCCGCACCTATTACCGCACCAATACCGAGGATGATTAAATCTACCCAATTTAAAGTTTTGTTCAATCCTGTTTCCGCTGATTGTGCCAGCATATCATCAGGATTTTTTGTTTTTAAGAGTTTGGAAACGAAATTTTCAAGCTGTTTCGGCTCTGTTACATTATTTTGGCTCATGCAAATATCCTTATATTATTTAACAATTGTAGTTTTTTTGAGTAAGGGAAAACCCATGGCTTCTCTTTGTTCAACGTAGAGTTTTGCCACCATTGCTGCCATTCTTCTGACTCTGTTGATAAAGTTTATTCTCTCGTCTTTTGAAATAACACCTCTGGCATCCAGCAGATTGAAAGTATGAGAACATTTTAAAACGTAATCATATGCGGGAAGAACAAGTTTATTTTCTACGCAGTTTTCAACTTCTTCCTGAAAAATATCAAACATTTTAAACAATCTTTCTGCAGAAGAAACTTCAAAATTGTATTTTGACTGTTCAATTTCATTCTGGAGATAAATTTCACCGTACTTCAATTCTTTATTCCACATAACATCATATACGGAATTGACGTTTTGCAGATACATAGCTATTCTTTCTAGACCGTATGTCAGCTCGAGGGCAACCGGTTTGATTTCCAGACCGCCGACTTGTTGGAAATAAGTAAATTGTGTGATTTCCATACCGTCAAGCCATACTTCCCAGCCTACACCTGCAGCACCGAGTGTCGGGGATTCCCAATTGTCTTCTACAAATCTGACGTCATGCTGTGACAGGTCAATACCCATTGCCTCCAGGCTTTTTAAATAAAGCTCCTGAGCATTGTTCGGAGAGGGTTTCAAAATTACCTGATATTGAAAATAGTGTCCGAGTCTGTTTGGATTTTCTCCGTAACGAGCATCAGTGGGTCTTCTGCAAGGTTCAACCATTGCCGTATTCCATGGCTCCGGACCCAGCGAACGAAGAAATGTAGCCGGGTTCATTGTGCTGGCGCCTTTTTCTATATCATATGGCTGTTGAATTATACAGCCGTAATCCGACCAAAATTTCGATAAGTTTAAAATTAATTCTTGAAAGGTTAATGCCATTCTCTCTTGACTTCCAGTCTATATCTATAACTCTTATACCGTAACAGCTTTTGTTTTTAATTTTTGTTTAAAGCTGTTTTGCGCCGAATAAAAAACAAATAGTCTTCTCAACTGCCGCAACGGCTTCACCTCTTTGGGGCTCTAACATTATAATATAATAATTTTTATTTTACAAACGGTTGTAATATTTACACTTAAAATTGTTACATGTGTAATTTTATGCAGGATAAAGATTTTACAGAAAATTTCAAATTCCGTGAATTATAAAGTCGATATCATTAATTTTGTGTTCGAAATTTTGTTTTATGTTGTAAATTTTTATCAAAACATTAAAATTTTTACCAATATTTGTTGAATTTACAATCCCGGGCAATTTCTCAAAAAATTTAGTATCAAAACAACAAATGTTCTGATGCTAAAATAACATAACAATAATATATGAGAATAAGGAATTACTCAGAATGACAGTAAGTAATCCTTATTTCACCACGACGTTAACCAGTCTGCCCGGAACAACAATTGTTTTCACAATTGTCTTTCCTTCCGTTGCCTGTTTAACTTTTTCGCTTTCAAGAGCGTGTTTTTCAAGCTCTTCTTTTGTAGATTCCGAATCAACCTCTATCTTATCTTTTACTTTGCCGTTAACCTGTACAACAAGTGTTATTGCAGAAGTTTTTGCAAGTTTTTCTTCATACTCCGGCCATTGGGTTTCATGGATAGAACCCTCACCGCCTATCTGATGATAAATTTCTTCCGTCAAATGCACTGTTGTCGGCGCCATAAGCTTAAGCAAAGTGACAAGAGCAAAGCTCAACACATTTTTGTCTTCATCAGTGTATTGCGTTTTCTTTGCTGTATAATCATAGATTGCATTAACAAACTCACGATATTTTGAAATAACGGTGTTAAACTGAAATTCGTTGGAAATATCCTGTGTAATGCCTTTAATGGCAATGTGAGTTGTGCGCACAAGGTCGTTGTTTTCTTTTGTAAGTGTAGAAACGTCCTCAGGTAATTTGTAATCAAGCATTAAATTTGCCTGATTTGATGCGAACAATCTCCAAACTCTGTTCAAGAATTTGTAGCAGCCTTCCACACCTGCATCAGACCAGTCAAAATCTCTTGCCGGCGGTGAGTCGGAAAGGATAAACAATCTTGCCGTATCAGCACCGTAGTTTTCAAAGATTTCATCCGGGTCAACCGTGTTGCCTTTGGATTTAGACATTTTTGAACCGTCTTTTAACACCATACCCTGTGTCAAAAGATTTTTAAACGGCTCGTCAAAATCAACAAGACCCAAATCCTTTAAAGCCTTTGTGAAAAATCTTGAATACAACAGGTGCAAAATAGCATGCTCGATACCGCCTACATACTGATCAACCGGCAGCCATTTGTTAACTAGTTCTTTACTGAACGGAGCATTTGCATTTTTGGCATCCGCATAACGCAGGTAATACCAGCTTGAACAGATGAAAGTATCCATGGTATCAGTTTCTCTTGTTGCTTTGCCGCCGCAGCAAGGGCAGGTTGTTTCAAGAAAAGTTTTTGAAGTTAAAATCGGCGACTTGCCTTTTACGCTAAAGTCAACATCTTCCGGAAGTCTTACGGGAAGCTGGTCTTCAGGAACAGGCTGAGCGCCGCATTTTTCGCAATAAACAATCGGAATCGGAGCGCCCCAGTATCTTTGTCTTGAAATCAACCAGTCACGCAGTCTGTACTGTGTTTTAAACTCGCCGAAGCCGCCGTCAACAGCCTTTTGCGTAATAGCCTTTTTGGCTTCTTCGTTATTCATTCCGTCAAATTCGTTGGAGTTTATAAGTACACCGGGTTCCGTATAAGCTGCATCCTTGCAATCCGACGGATTTTCAGGATTTTGAATAACCACTTTAAGCGGAAGATTATATTTTTTAGCAAAATCAAAATCTCTTTCATCGTGGGCAGGTACAGCCATTACAGCACCGGTACCGTATTCAACAAGAGCATAATCTGCTGTCCAGAGAGGGAATTCTTCGCCCGTATAAGGATTTATACAGTGTGTACCCAAAGGAACACCGGTTTTTACACGTTCAGTAGAAAGTCTTTCGATTTCGGTCATTTTGCGTGCATTAGCTCTGTAAGCTTCAACCGCATCTTTATTTTCAGGTGTTGTGAGTTTCTCTATGTCGTGGTATTCCGGTGCAACAACAAGATAAGTAATTCCGTGTACGGTATCGGGTCTTGTTGTATAAACGGGAACCTCCAGTCCTTCGATTTCTTTAACTTTAAATCTGAGAATCGCACCTTCGGATTTTCCAATCCAGTTTTTTTGCATAATTTTAACACTGTCGGGCCAGCCTTCGAGTTTGTCGATATCCTGCAAAAGTTGTTCTGCGTAGTCAGTAATTTTTAAGAACCATTGAGAAAGATATTTTTTCTCAACAACACTGTCGCATCTCCAGCATTTGCCGTCAATAACCTGTTCGTTGGCAAGAACTGTAGCACATTCGTCGCACCAGTTAACAGCAGCTTCTTTTTTATAAGCAAGCCCTTTTTTATAAAGCTGCAAAAACAGCCACTGTGTCCATTTGTAATAGTCAGGTTTGCAGGTTGCAACTTCTCTGTCCCAGTCGTACATAAGACCGAGTTTTTTAAGCTGCATTTTCATATAAGCAATATTTTCATCAGTCCATTTTTCAGGGCTTTCGCCGTGCTGGATTGCTGCGTTTTCTGCAGGAAGCCCGAAGCTGTCCCATCCTATCGGATGAAGAACATTAAAGCCGTGCATTTTTTTAAATCTGGCAATAACATCCGTAATAGTATAATTTCTTACGTGCCCCATGTGCAGTTTGCCTGATGGGTACGGGAACATTGACAAAGCATAGTATTTCGGTTTATCGCTGTTGTCGTATGTTTTGCCGAATTTGTTTTCTTCCCAAACTTTTTGCCAGTTTTTTTCTATCTCCTGAGGAAAATATTGATCTTTTATCACTGTTTATCCACCTATAATTAAATAACTCGTGATTTAATTATAGTTAAAAAACGCTTTCTTGCAAAATATGAAATCTAATCCGGTGTCGCAGCTGCCGCCTCGAGCCGTCAGCCACCGCAGTGGCGAGCGAGAGTGTCACTGCTCACTTTTTCAAATGACACTCAATCAGAGTTTTATTTTTACAACTGCCTTTTTCACATAACTGCTATCGCATATAGAAATACACGGCATATGTGCATCCTGAGGCAGAAAAATTAGAAAATCGCCTTCTTTTGCAAAAGCAAAATGATTTTCGGGTTCATTATTTTTCAAAAATTCAATATCTTTTTCTTCATCGTAATTTGTCAGATTTGTACAATTTGTCACATCCGTATAGCCGATCTTTTCTTCCCCTTTTATGATGAACTGAATATCCGCATATTTTTTGTGCGTTTCAAACTTGCCTTCTGATTCCGGTTTTGTATTGTAATCCTGAACGGACACAAAAATATTTTCTCCGTCAATCTCATATTTTCCGTTGTCTAATTTTAACAAATCATTAGATTTCAGATATTCAAATGCTTTTTTAAATTTTTCTCCCAATCCGTAATAAAATTGAGCATTTTTCAAATTGTCTTTTATCATATTAATCTTCCTCAAATATTTTTTGTTACATTTATTATAGCAATTTTTTATATTTCGATGTTTTCTTGTGATAGAATTTAGTATAATATTTAACATTTACAGATATGACCATCACAGTAACAAAAAAGCCGAATACAAATGTTTTTAGTGCATTTCAAAATACAGCACATACCAAAAATGTGTATACTTCGCTGTATTACAAAAGAAATCACAGAATAGAAGAAACCGATCACAAAACAAAAGCCAAAATAGCTGTCGGTTCTTTGATTTCGACCTTAATTCCGATGATTTATTTTGCAAAAAAACAAACAGGCTTAAAGAGTATGGCTGATTTGTTAAAAATCAAATACGAGTTAAAAGAAGTTCTGGCACTCAGCTCTGCAAGTATTGTCGGAGGTGTTATTTCAGGTGTAATAGCAGACAAAAAATCCGACAAAAAACGTAAAGTCAAAGAGGGTGTATTCCAGTTTATGAATGCCGTCATTCCGACAGCTCTTGTCGGAGGGGCAATGAAACTTATTGAAGACAACACAAAATACCAGAACTCCAAACCCGTAAAAGTAGCTGCTATTGTGACATCAATCATAGCAGGCATGCCTCTTGCCGCTTTCATTTCAAATATTATTAATGACCCGAAAGACAAAGAACCGGACAGAAAATTGACGCTCAAGGACTCGGTTGTAAACATGGATGACGCTCTCGGTGCGCTTGTTGTTGCAAAAATACCGCTTGTGGACAAATTGCATCTGGATAAACTTATGCCGTTGATTTTTGCATGGTGCGGATACAGGGCAGGACAGAGCAACTAAAAATATTTTTTATCAGGAAAGAATCTCCAACAGACAACTCTCTGTGTCGGATTGGGAAATCCGATCTACGGAATTTTTTGTAAAAGATCCTTCGGTCGTTTCACTCTCTCAGGATGACAAAAGACACACGTCATTCTGAAGTATTTGTTGGGCAAGTGTCTTGGATTTCCTTCACGCTCGACACTGTCATTCGCTGCGCTATGCTTCCGCTCATTTCGTTCCTCACTTACCGGATTTCATCCGTCCGGAAATCCTCTGTCTTTGATTATTGACATTCGGACGACCCCGCCCCGCTATGCGGGGAGCGGGCGTCTGTCCTCACATGGCTGTTCGCTCGTCTGTTAGACAGACTCAACTCCACAGCCGCACAAAATCCGCCTCTTGGATTATTGTCGTTCACAAGGTTTTGTATTCCGTTTCGAATTTTTATTCTAAAAATTCTGTACTTCAACAACCTTGTTCACATGGGCACTGGGCTCGGCTTTGCCTCACACGGCGTGCCCGCCAAAATCCACTATGCCCAACCTACTCTTCTAACGGCAATCTAAAAGACAGATAAATACAGAAAAGCCTCCGGTTTTTTCGGAGGCTTTTCTGATGTTATGAGCGAAATTACGATCTTCTTGAAATGTTTCTTGAAACACCTGATGTTCTTGAAACGCTACCCGTTGAATTTCTTGAAACATTGACTGTTTCATTGCTTCTGTCTGTATTTGTTGAAGTTGTGTTTCTGTTTCTTGTTACAGTAACTTGTTCTGTTTCTTTTTTAGCATCAGCTGTGCTTGTTGCGCTTTTATTGTTTTCAAGATTATGTGATTTTTTGTATTCTTCAAGCGATGTGTTGAGCTTGTCAAAAAACAGATTGTATAGATCTTGTGTATTATACTGCCAGTTCCAGTATTCAATTGTTCCAAAGAACCAATCATCAGCCGCTACATCATTTTTTGGACATTCATTGACAGTAGCACTAATTACGTTATTAATCATATTTTGAATATCAGCATCAACATATGCATCACCAAGTTGAGCTTTGATTGCTTCAATAGTAGCATCTTTGATTGAATTCAGCCTGCTTGTTGCATTATTATTGTAATCATCCAATGCATTGTTCCAGTTTTTACGTCTATCGCTGCAGTTTACAGCACCTGTGTTGTAGTCCTCAGCTTTGCCTGCATTGCTGAGAATAACAGATTTGTTGAGTCCTGCTTCTTGTGTTTCAGTTTCTTCGCCATGCAAACTTGCTGTGGCAATTTTGTTGAATTCTGTGAGAGTAGCATCGATAATTGATTTGACTGAATTGCTTACAAACGGATTTTCAATATCTAATGCCATATTGTAGATTGCCTGATCAAGATATGCATCGATGTCTTCTGCAATGTAGAGATCGCCAAGTTGTGTCTGCATTTGTTCATGAATTCTTTCACGAAGCTGTGTAAATGATTTTTCGATATCTGCTTTATCATTGCTGTTTGTCCATACGATTTTGCCATCCTGTATGTTGTATGTCGGGATAACAAGATCATCTTTAGCACCGTTGTCGCCGGCATATGTATCATTTCTTTCATAACCCCAGATACCTTGTGTCAATTCACCGGGCTGAAGATTTACATTCTTGCTTTCTTCAACTGCAGCTGCATCCTGCATAGTGTCTTCGTTGTATACTTCAGCAAATGCTTCTTCGAGGAGAGCTTTTGCTTTTTCGAAGTCATCTTTTGGTGTAATTGAACCTTCGAGGTTTTCAAGAAGAGAAATAGCTTCTTTGTATTTTTCATTGCCTGATACACCGGAGTAGAGATTTTCAACCAGGGTAGTATCACCGTCTTCTCTTGTTACCTGACCGATAACATAGTTTACTGCTGCATTGTTGATATCATCCTGTTCTGCATCGCTGATACTCAAGCCTGCATCTTCAATTTCCTGAAGAAGTTCTTCGTCAAGATCAACATCAACTGTTCTGTTATACTTAATAAATAAAAATTTTCTTTCAACTGTATCTGTTGTTATATCGTCAATTTCATCTTGAACTGCTTCGTATTGAGCCTCGATATCTGCGATATAGTTTTTGAATTCTGTTTCAATATCTGTACCGTCGCCTGTGTATTGAGCGAGGAAAGCATCAAGAGCTGCATTCATTTTTGTTTCATATTTTTCAACTTTTGCTTTTGCTGCATCCTTGTCTTCTTCTGCAACGCCGGTAACTTCATCAGAATTTGAATATTCCTCAACAAGTTCATCAACTGTACCTGTAAGAGTAGTTGTATATTTTTCCATATTTTCAGCTTTTAATGCTTCGGCACGTCTTGTTTCTTCAGCTTCAACACCTGCTTTTACGGCATCTACATCAGCATCCAAATCTGAAAGCATTTCTTCTACAAGCTGCATAGCTTTTTCGTAATCAGCTTGAGGAGTAGCTGATGAAGCCAGTCCGTCAAGCAGAGCTTTTGCTTCTTTATAGTTTGCATTATTTGTATAACCCGGCATTACTGATGAAAGAATAGCACTTTCTTCACCTTTGAGCATTGCAGAGACTACAAAATCTTTTGTTGCATCCATTATTACTTCTGTTTCTTCAGAGTCGGCATACATACCTGCCTGTTCAAGTTCGTCTTTCAGTGTCTGATATGTAGTTTCTGTGTCAGATTTTTCTGCAATTTCTTCTGAAACTGTTTCATATTCTTCTGCAGCTTTATCAATAAATGCATTATATTCTGCCTGAACATCAGATCCATAGCTTTCTTGATCAAGGTAAGCATTTTTAATATTTTCAAGTTTTTTCTGGTATTCTGCCAGTTTTGCTTCAGCCTCTTCCTGAGTTAATTCACCGGCTTCTACCTGTGCTTCGAGTTCATCGGCATACGCTTCTGTTCTGTCATCGTTAACTGCATCAACATCATCCATTGCAGCATTTCTCTGATTTTCTTTTTGCTGTGCATATGCTGCATCTACAATAGCTGATGAGCCGTCATTTGCTTTTTGTCCGAGGTATTTTTGAAGAGCTGTTTCGGCATATCCCAGATAAAGTGCCTGTTGTTCGGGATTTGCAGAATTCATTACTGTATCAATATATTCCATTGCCTGTCTGTAGTACTGAGCATTCTGATTATTCGGATTAATTTTGTTGAGAAATACAGAGATGTCTTCGCCGTTCAATTTTGCACCGATAATATAGTTGATAGCCTGTTCAATGATACCTTCGTATTCGCTGTCAGTAATATATTCATCATCTGCTGCATCAATTAAAGAAAGCAATTCTTCAAAACTTGCTGAGCTGTTTTCTTTATATGCATTCATTTTTTCTTCTACTTCAGCTTTTTTCTCTTCTCTGATTTGAAGAAGTGTTTGAATATTTTCTGTATAAGCAGCAGAGATAGCTTCCATATCATAAGGACCTTTAGCATTTACGTTAAAATACTGATTAATGAAAGCAGCTGATTTTGTATTTAAAAAGCTGATAAGATCTTTTCTTTCTGCATCAGAAAGTTCCTGACCGCTTTCCAAAATTTGTGCAATATAAGATTCGATGTAAGATTCTTTCATATTGTTGAAAGCTTTTCTTGCATCAGTCTGATTATCAAATACTGTTTGACCTTGTGTTGCATCCGTTTTGTTGTAATCAGTAACCATGTTTCCAAATGTATAATCCAACGGCAGATCATTTGTTGTTGAACCGTCTGAAGATTGGGAATTTTGGTTATTCTTATCTGTTTTGTCTGTATTATTCGTTGAATTTGTATTATTTGAGGAAGATTCTTGATCAGCTTTATTTACTGCATCAATTTCTTCTGCAGTAACATTTCCATCACCGTTTTTATCATATTTTTTAATAAATTCTGAACCGCCCAGATACCATCCGCTGTTAAATCCTGAATTAATGTTTGTCATAGCAAATACTCCTTATATTTTTCCCTGAATTTCAACTGTAGTAATGTATTCGGAATATTTGTCCTAAAACTTTAGTATAAAAGATTGCATATTTTACAAAACTTTACAATAAATCCAAAACCGGTGCTGTTTGGCATTCTGCCCCGGTCTAAACTCTTCATTCTATGCACAGCAACAAAACACTGCTAATTCAAATACGGAAGTTCTTCGTTTTTGTCCAGAGTTCTGGCATTTTTTCTAAATATCTTTGATTTGTATATTCCCAAACGTGCAAGGGCATAAAGAACGCTGACTCTCAAAACGCCAAAACCGTATCTGCAGCTTCTCAAAAAGTTTATTGAAGAAGCGTCGGGAAAATACTTTGTAGGGCAGCTTATTTGACCTATTGTATAACCCTTGTAAAAAATCAAAGCAAGCATTTCATTGTCAAAAATAAAATCATCATCACAATCTTTTAAAGGCAGATTTTCAAGTACTTCTTTTGAAAAAGCACGAAAACCAGTGTGATATTCGCTCAATCTTTCTCCCGAAAGAATATTTTGAAACCAGGTCAGCATTTTATTTGCAATAAACTTGTACATCGGCATTCCACCCTCAAGAGCACCTTTTCCGATAAATCTTGAAGCTATGCAGGCATCATACTCATCGAAAGCAAGCATTGCAGCCATTGCCGGAACAAGTTTCGGTGTATATTGATAATCCGGATGAACCATGATGACAATATCCGCATCAGTTTTGAGCGCAGCTGTATAACAGGTTTTCTGGTTACCGCCGTAGCCTTTGTTTTTGTCATGAACTATGGTTGTTATACCGAGTTTTTTTGCAACTTCTTTTGTTTTGTCAGACGAATTGTCATCCACAAGAATAATTTCATCCACTACATCTTTATAAAGTTCATTGTATGTCTGTTCAAGTGTTTTTTCAGCATTATATGCAGGCATAATTACAACAACTTTTTTGTTATTTATCATTTATACTATCCTCTGCTTTGAACAATATTCATAGTATAATCAAAAAAGAAGGGGAGCACAATTTTTATGGAACGGTTTATAGGTTTTGCAAAAAAATATAATCTTTTTGATTTAATATGGATTTTTGCAATATCTTTTGTGCTTTTTATGCTTTTTTATGCAAAACAGGATGCCTATCTCATAGATGTGGGAAGAGAAGCATATATTCCCTGGCAGATGCTGAAAGGACATGTGCTTTACAAAGATATTTTCAATGTATACGGACCTCTGGGATATCAGATAAACGCTCTTGCCTTTATGATATTCGGAACAAAATTAAATACGCTTTATTTGATGGGGTTTTTAAATTCCGTACTTATTACTTTTGCTTCGTATTTTATCACAAGACTCTTTTCAAGCAGAAGAATTGCATTTTCAGTGATTGCGCTGACAATGTCCGTCTGCATTTTTATCAGGACATTTTTTAATTTTATATTTGCATATTCCTATTGCGCAGTATATGCATTGTCAGGTTTTTTAATTTCATTATTGTTTGCTCTTTTATATTTAAGAGACAAAAAATTCGTTTATCTTGCCATTTCTTTTCTGGCTGCAGGGTTTTCGTTTGCAAACAAAATTGAGGATTTACCGTATTTTTGTTTTTTGTTTTTGTGTCTGCCGTTTTTTGTAAAAGATTGGAAAAAGTGTTTCGGACTTGCCTCTCTGTTTTTTGTTTTCCCTGTTTTGTCCTTCGGGATACTGGTTTTGCAGGGTGCGGCATTGAATGATTTTGTCAATGCAATTAATCTTATACACAGGATGATTAATGCGCCGGTAACAGAATATTTCTACAATGCTTACGGGCTGTATTTCAATCCTCTATATATTAAATATTCGTTTGTGATTCTGGCAAAACTTTTAAAAATTGCTCTGCCGTGTTTACTTATATTTTACGGGTTGAATCTTTTAAATGAAAAATATATAAAAAAACGCAGTCTAAAGATTTTTGTTAATATATCCGTTGTTTTGTTTTCGGGTTTAATCATTGCCGGAACCTGCAAAGAAGCAATGACGTCGGGAATAAAATTATTCTGCTGGCTTGGTCTTTGCGCTGCAGCTGTTCTTTTTTTGATATGCATGTTCTGGGTTTTTAAAGCAGTCAAAAGCAAATTTGATATATCATTCTTTACAACAACGGACAAAATGTTTTTGTTCCTTCTTTCCTCATCAATTCTTGTTTCACTGAAGGGTATAAGCGGCATCACAACGGAATGTTACGGAACATTTTCTCTTGCAGCGTTGTTTATTCCGTTTGTTTTGTTTTTTGCAATATATATGCCAAAATTTAGATTTATAGATAAAAATGTACTGGAAAAAACTATTCAAAATCTGTGTTTTACGATTTTTGCGCTGCTTCTTTTGTCAAATCTGTTCAAAATCGGGGAAAACCCGATGTTTCCGGTCGATACACCAAGAGGTAAAATCAATGTCAGAGAGTCTATGAAATCTCAAAATGAATTTATAAAATTTTTAAAACAAAATACCCCGAAAGACTCTTCTATCATTGTTGTACCCGAAGGCGCAATGATAAACTTCCTTTCGGAAAGAAAATCTGACGGATTTTATTACTATCTTATCCCTGTGAATGTACAAATTTTTGGTGAAGAAAAAATTATCTCGGATTTTTCAAAAAACATGCCCGACTATTTTGTTATGAACAATATTCCTTACACACCATACAATGTCGGTACTTTCTGTGATTATGCCCCGAATGTATGCAGCTTTATAAAGACAAACTATACACCGATTGCAAGAGTCAACGACAAAGTCACTTTTGTATTGTACAAGAAAAATCCCGTAGTAAAATAATAATATCAAATCGAAACTATACGGAACAGCAATGAGAAAAAACAAAACAACAACAAAAAAATCTGAACAATGTCCGATTTCAACAGTTCTTTCTCTAATCGGACACAAATGGAAAATTTTTGTCATAAGGGATTTGTTAGAGGGGTCAAAACGTTTTAATGAACTCAAAAAAACTACGGGTGCCTCTCAAAAATCTCTCACTATACACCTTCGTGAGCTGGAAGAAAAAGGTATAGTAGACAGAAAGGTATACAAAGAGGTTCCGCCAAGAGTTGAATATACACTGACGGACATCGGCTATTCACTGGCACCTGTTCTGGAAGCAATGGCGCAGTGGGGAACGGACTATACGGAGTACTGCCGTTTGAAAGAAAAAATAAAAAAATCAGAATAATTTGTACTTGTATCATCTATTGGATATAATAGTTTTTATCGAAATGAAAAGAATGTGAGGAAGGTATATGAAAATTTACATCGAAGACATTGCAAAATACGAAGGTCAGACAATTACGCTTCAAGCTTGGCTTTATAACAAACGTTCAAGCGGAAAACTTCATTTTCTCCAGCTTCGTGACGGAACGGGAGAAATTCAGGCAGTTGTATTCAAAGGTAATGTCTCGGATGAAGTTTTTGAACTTTCCGACAAAATTACACAAGAATCCAGTGTTGAAGTAACAGGTACGGTAAAAAAACACGACCGTTCAAAAATCGGATACGAAATTGATGCTACCGACGTAAAAGTAATAGGTGAATCGGTTGACTACCCGATTACGCCGAAAGAACACGGAACACACTTCTTGATGGAACACAGACATTTGTGGCTTCGCTCTTTGAGACAAAAGGCTATCTTAAGAGTTCGTCACAGAATTATAAAATCAGTACGTGATTTCTTCGACAACAAAGGATTTACTCTTGTAGATGCACCTATTTTTACGCCTAATGCCTGTGAAGGTACAACAAACCTGTTTAAGGTAGACTACTTTGACGAAAACGCTTATCTTACACAAAGCGGACAGTTGTATATGGAAGCAGCAGCAATGGCAGTGGGCAAGGCATACTGTTTTGGTCCTACATTCCGTGCCGAAAAATCAAAAACAAGACGCCACCTGACAGAGTTCTGGATGGTTGAGCCGGAAGTTGCTTTCTTTGATATTTATGATGACATGGATCTTGCAGAAGAATTTGTTGAATACATTGTTCAGGAAGTTGTAAAACACAACAGGGCAGATCTTGAAGTTCTTGAAAGGGATATTTCAAAACTCGAAAACATCAAACGTCCGTTCCCGAGAATTTCTTATGACGAAGCAATAGAAATTCTTAAGAAAAAAGGCAACGATACTCAATGGGGTGCAGACTTCGGCGGAGATGAAGAAACCCTCATTTCCGAAGAGTTTGACAAACCTGTAATGATTCACCACTATCCTATGGCAATCAAAGCATTCTATATGAAACAGGAAGGCGACAAAGCCGCATGTGTTGATATGATTGCACCTGAGGGATACGGAGAAATTATTGGCGGCGGTCAGAGAGAAGAGGATATTGAAAAACTAAAAGCAAAAATCAAAGAACAGGGCTTGCCGGAAGAAGTTTTCAACTGGTATCTTGATGTAAGAAGATACGGAAGCTGCAAACATGCCGGATTTGGTCTCGGTATTGAAAGAACAGTTGCATGGATTTGCGGTTTGCACCATGTCAGAGAAACAATTCCGTTCCCGAGACTTATGGATAGACTGAAACCGTAGTTCTTTACATTTTATAGATATTAAAAACCCGCTTTATCTTTCAAAAGCGGGTTTTTTTATTCCTAATCTTTTGCAAGGTTGCCGACCTGGTTTCTTCCGTGCTCTTTAGCCTTGTACAGGCAGTCATCGGCAAATTTTATCATATCCTGCGGAGTTTCGCCGTTTTGGGGATACGTAGAAACACCGAGACTTATTGTCACATTGACATCTTTTCCGTTTACGAGCTTGAGCGGTTTTTCACTCACTGCGTTACAAATTTTTTGTGCTGTTGTGACAGCTGCTTCACTATCAGTGTTGGTTAGAATAATTGACATTTCTTCTCCGCCGTAACGGCAAACGATATCAGAGCTTCTGACATTCTTTTTCAAAATCTGTGCCACCTGTCTCAAAACAGCATCTCCGGACTGGTGTCCGTATGTATCGTTGAATTTTTTGAAAAAATCAATATCTATCATTATCAGAGAAAAATGTTTGTTGTATCTTTTTGATGTTTCTATATTTTGAATCATCTGCTCCTGAAAATATCTGTGATTGTACAACTCTGTCAATCCGTCAGTTGTTGCAAGAGCATATGTATATTCCAAATCTCTTGATTTTACGATGTATTTTGCCAGGTAACATGCTATAAAAACAAGAATGATAGAAACTATTTGAAGAACAATACCAACCCACAGATTGAAGAAATACATAACAATTGTTGCTGCTATTGAATATATTATTGCAGTCAAAATAGCAACAAGAGAGGAGATAACAGTTGATTCGCTTCTGATTACAATCAAACCGACAAAAACACTCAAAAGAAGACTTAACAAAATATCTGTAATAGGAGTAACTCTTTTTATAAAATTATTGTCCAATATGTTGTTTACAAAGGTTGTATGGATTTCCACTCCCGGGAAAATTCTGTCTGTCGGTACGCTTTTTAAATCAAACAGGGAAGTTGCGCTTGTTCCTATATATATAATTTTGTCTTTGAAATAACCTGCGGGAATAAGATTTTTACCCTCATACATGGTTTTTTCAACTTTCCACATCGGAATATATTCAAAAGTTGATGAATTTTGATTTATACCGCTGGGTCCGTACCAGTTCATAATCACCGAACCAAAACCGTTAAACGGTAAAACCCTGCCGCCTACGAGCATGTTTCCGTCTTTGTCTATAACAAAATCAGACTGTTTCAGTCCTTCTTTTTGTTCAAGATATTTCATTGCAACTTTCATTGCCAGATGAGGATAAAAGTCTCCCTTGTATACAACAAAAGGCGGAAGATCTCTGGCTATACCGTCTTCTCCCCTGACAAGATTTATATGTCCAATATTAGGTGTTGTATTAATTATCTGGCTGATTATTGCCCTGCAGTTTGAAAAATTCAAACTGCTGTTTTTAAAATCAATATGAGATTTGTTATCGACTTTGGCTTTGAGATAATCAGGCAAATCAACGGGTTTGCGAAGATCAAATGACTGATTGTCAAAATTTATTGACGTATAAACATTGTCATATTTTGCAATATTTTTGGCGAGTTTGTTGTCAGCATTGTTCGAGCTTTTTAAAGATTTTACAAACATAAGGTCAAATGCAACAACAGATGGTTTATGACTTTCAAGATATGTGATTATATCAGCATAAATATCTCTCGAAATAGGCCACTCGCCGTATTTGCCGAGAAGATATTCATAACTTTCTTCATCTACCGAGAGAATAACTATATCTTTGTTTACTTTTTTATATGGCACAAGAAGGTTCTGGCGTACATCAAACGTTTTGTTTTCTATAACAGAAAAAAAGTTTCTGATAGCCGGATGGTTCATTAAACTAAACAGGACACCCACGGTAATTAAAATGTATATTGTGTAAAGCAGATATTTTAAAAATGTTTTGTTTTTCAAATATTCTTTAATTTTTTCCATAGTTGTACTCATAGTTTTTTGTAAACAAATTGTTGAACTCAAGCAAAATTGTTGTCAAATCGACAAGTTCATCAGGATCTTGCAGGTATTTTAGCAGGCATTCTTCATTCAAATTCATTTTTTTACTCTCTCTTATTATAGTTGGGTTATTTTTCTAATGGGGTTATTATTATTTTGACAAAATTTGAATTTAAATAAATCACCCTGCCATAGGAATTTTTAAAAAAGTTTTTTAAATTTGTTCTGTTTGACAAAAAACCTGATATAACTCAAAACAAACGCTTTAAAATAACAAATTAACAAACCGGCGAGAAAATTCTGCCGGCTTTATTTCTATAAAAAAGCGCCTTATAAATAAGGCGCTTTTTATTTTACTTTTGTAAAGCTGCTTTTAGCCTTGCCATTGCTTTTGCGAGAGCAATCTGGGCTCTTGCATTGTCGACTGCCACATCATGGGAGCCTATTCTGGCTTCTGCTCTTTCTTTTGCTGATTTTGCCCTTGTTACGTCTATATCGCAGCCCCTTTCGGCAAGATCAGTTAAAATCAAAGCTTCATTGTCTTTGAATTGGAATATACCTCCCATTGTAGTGAAATATTCCTGTTTGCCGTCAACATCAGCTTTTGTAACACCTATATCAAGTGCTGCCATAAAAGGCTGGTGATCCGGCAAAATCCCGAATTCACCTTCTACGCTTTTTGAATAAACCGCATCAACACTTTCGTTAAAAAGTTCTTTTTCATGTGTTATGATTTTAAGATTTATTTTTTTAGACATATGTAACCTTCAAATATTTATTCACTTCGGAAATCTTGATTTCCTTCGGCAGTGCCGCAATTGAGCAGAAGATTTTGCACTCACAGGCTTGCAGCGGCTTATTGAGCCGTTATTACAAGCTTATACATTCATTTCTTCGGCTTTTTTCACGGCTTCCTCTATAGTACCTACCATGTAGAAAGCCTGTTCCGGAAGATCATCATGTTTTCCTTCGAGAATTTCTTTAAATCCTTTTATAGAATCTTCAAGTTTTACGTATTTGCCGGGAATACCCGAGAACTGTTCAGCAACAAAGAACGGCTGTGACAAGAATCTTTGGATTTTTCTTGCTCTGTTTACAGTCAATTTGTCATCTTCTGACAGCTCATCCATACCAAGGATTGCGATGATATCTTGCAAATCTTTGTATTTTTGAAGAACTTCAAGAACTTGTCTTGCTACTCCGTAATGTTCTTCACCGATAATAACCGGATCCAATACTCTTGAACTTGATGCAAGAGGATCAACAGCAGGATAAATACCCAAAGATGCAATTTGTCTTGACAAAACTGTTGAAGCATCAAGGTGAGAGAATGTTGTAGCCGGAGCAGGGTCAGTAAGGTCATCCGCCGGTACGTAGATTGCCTGTACTGATGTGATTGAACCGTCTTTTGTAGATGTAATACGTTCTTGCAATTCACCAATTTCAGTAGAAAGTGTCGGCTGGTAACCTACGGCTGACGGCATACGTCCAAGAAGTGAAGAAACCTCTGAACCTGCCTGTACAAATCTGAAAATGTTGTCAATAAACAGCAATACATCCTGTTTTGAAAAATCACGGAAGTATTCTGCACAAGTCAAAGCAGACAATCCGACTCTCATTCTGGCTCCCGGAGGTTCGTTCATCTGACCGTAAATCAACGCAACTTTGTCGAGTACTCCGGATTCTTTCATCTCATTCCAGAGGTCGTTTCCTTCACGTGTTCTTTCACCAACACCGCCGAAAACAGATACACCTGAGTGTTCCTGTGCAATGTTGTGGATAAGTTCCATAATCAAAACTGTTTTACCTACTCCGGCACCGCCAAACAGACCGATTTTTCCGCCTTTTTGATAAGGCTGGAGCAAATCGATTGCTTTGATACCTGTTTCAAAAATTTCAATATTTGTATTTTGGTCAACAAGTTTTGGAGAAGGTCTGTGGATAGGAAGTTTGTTTTCTGTTTCAATCGGTCCCATTTCATCAACAGGTTCGCCCAGAACGTTCATTATTCTGCCAAGAGTTGCCTGTCCAACAGGAACAGAAATAGGAGCTTTTGTGTTAACAACTTTCATTCCTCTTTGAAGACCGTCGGTAGAAGACATTGCAACTGAACGAATTCTGTTTTCACCAAGGAGCTGTTGTACTTCCGCAACAACTTTTGTACCGTCTTCTTTATAAATATCCAACGCATCAAAGATTTCCGGAAGTTGTCCGGGTTGAAACTCTACGTCAATAACAGGTCCGATAATTTGTGTAATCAAACCTTCATTTTCTGTTAATACCGTCATTCTTGTCCACCTTTATTTCTATTATTATATTGCTATTATACAATTTTAATTATTTTTATACAAATATTTTTATATAAACATTGTATTTTGCAATGATTTAAAAGGATGACTTTGGCTGTTTCATCAACACAGCTCAACCCGCTGCTCTTAACTATTTAATCTAGTGTCGTCTTTTTCGCTTCGAGCCTTCGAAGCTCAAAGACTCACCTTTTCAATGTGTCACTCAAAAAATTCGTTCACGTCACTTTGTTTCTTATCACGAATTTTTCTCGAACAATTTGTGAAAAACCGGTAATCAATAAATGAATGATATGCTAATCAACTATCTGTGCGCCGTTTTCTTCAACCTGAAGTGTAAGAATTTTTGATTTTACGTTCATTTCTTCCCAAACTTTTGATACTGTTTCTCTTATTTTGGAAAGATTGTTTCCGGAAGAAATTACAAGAATTGAAGGACCGGCACCGCTGATTACCACACCCAAAACGTTTTCTTCATGTTTTAAGGCTTCTTTTATTTCAACAAAACCCGGTATAAGTTTTTCTCTGTATGGCTGGTGAAGTCTGTCATTCAAAGCTGTTTTCATCAATTTTTCATCATGTGAATTAACCGCCTGAACAAGCATTGCCGCATGTTTAAGGTTGAATATGGCATCTTTTCTCGGAACTTCCTGCGGAAGAACAGAACGTGCAATGTTTGTTGCAAGTTCATAATCCGGAATACACACGGTAATATTCCAGTCCTTTGGCCAGTTCATTTTTGAATATACCACACTTCCGTCATCTTCTATTGATGCAACAACAAAACCTCCTACCACAGCAGGTGTTATGTTGTCAGGATGATCTTCTATTTCTGTTGCAATAGAAAGAAGTGCTGCCTCATCAGCCGGTCTGCCCAGCAATTCATTTGCCGCAATCAAACCTCCGACTATCACTGCTGCAGAACTTCCGAGTCCTCTTGCTATAGGGATTTGTGTTTTGATTGTGATTTTCAACTCGCTTGGTGTTTGTCCTATTGAGTTGTACAGAAGTTCTATTGCCTTGTAAACAATATTGTTTTCATCCGTGGGTACAGATAAAAGATCCTGCTCATGTGTTTCGTCAATAATATTTATTTCTATACCGGTTCCCGGCATTATTGTTTCTTCAACGGTAATCGTGTTGTATATGGGCAGCGCCAGACCCAGACAGTCAAAACCCGGTCCCAAATTTGCTGTTGTAGCAGGTACTTTTACACTGACTTTCATACTTTATCTACTCTTTTACTCTTTCTCTGCATCCGCTTTGGGAGTCATGTGTTCCTGTATAAATCCGGTATTAAAGTTTCCGGAGATGAACACATCATTTGTCAAAATTCTCTTGTGGTAAGGAATTGTTGTTTTTATGCCGAGAATTACATACTCGTCAAGTGCTCTCAACATTCTCTTTCTTGCATCTTCTCTGTCACGTCCCCATACAATCAGCTTGCCAATCATTGAGTCATAGTAAGGAGGAATTTTGTATCCCGTATAAGAGTGAGAGTCCACCCTTACACCAAAACCGCCCGGAGCAATATATCCCTTGATTTCTCCGGGGCAGGGCATAAAGTCTTTGTCCGCATCTTCCGCATTGATTCGGCATTCAATTGCATGTCCTCTCAAAACAATATCGTCCTGCGTGAAAGAAAGTTTTTCACCGGCAGCAACTCTGATTTGTTCTTTCAACAGATCAACGCTTGATATCATCTCTGAAACACAATGTTCAACCTGAATACGTGTATTCATTTCCATAAAATACCAGCTGCCGTCATGATCCAGCAGAAATTCTATTGTACCGGCACCTTCATAACCTATAACTTTTGCAGCCGTAACAGCAGCTGCACCCATAGCTTTTCTTGTTTCTTCATCAATAGCGGGAGAAGGAGCTTCTTCCAAAAGTTTTTGGTGTCTTCTTTGTACGGAACAGTCTCTTTCGCCGAGGTGAACAACATTTCCGTAGCTGTCCGCTATAATCTGAACTTCTATATGACGAGGGTTGATAATATACTTTTCAATATAAACGCCTGCGTTTCCAAAAGCATTTTGCGCCTCTGTCTGGCAAAGAGTAATAGCTTCTTCAAGTTCTTCAGGATTATTTGCTATTCTCATGCCCTTTCCGCCGCCGCCTGCTGTTGCTTTTACAATGACGGGATATTTTGCTTTTTGCGCAAACTCCTTTGCTGCATCCATGTCATCAACAAGGTCCGTGCCCGGTGTGACAGGTACTCCGTTTGCTGTCATGGTTTTTCTTGCGGTAGCTTTGTCGCCCATTTTTCTCATTGCTTCTGCAGAAGGACCGATAAACTTAATTCCGTGATCCGTACAGATATCAACAAAATCAGCTCGTTCAGACATAAATCCGTATACCGGGTGGATGGCATCTACGCCGCTTGTCAGGGCAACAGAGATAATAGCCGGAATATTCAGATAGCTTTTTGCGCTCTGCGCAGGTCCTATGCAGTATGCTTCGTCAGCAAGGCTGACATGCAAAGAATCCGCATCTGCCTGTGAATAAACAGCTACGGTTTTTATTCCGAGTTCTTTACAGGCTCGTATTATTCGAACGGCAATCTCGCCTCTGTTTGCAATTAAAACTTTTTTTATCATATCTTTACTTAATCCCTAAAGTCTAATGTTAGTTTAATTTTATATCAAACATAAAAAGATGGGTAAAATATGCCCATGTTTTTCAAATTTATTAATATTTGAGATAGTTGAACTCAATCGAGACTTCAGAACGATGCAAAAAGCATACGAAAAAGTCGTCATTCTGAGCGCACGCATTTTTTATAATTCCTTACAAAAAACGATATTTTATTAAATAATTTAAAATTATTTTAAATAAAATATCGTTTTTAATCGGTTTAAAATTTATATTATTCTACATACATAAGAACCTGACCGTATTCAACAGCTTCGCCGTCTTTTACACAAATTTGTGTAACTTTGCCGGAAACTTCAGATTCAATTTCGTTCATAAGCTTCATAGCTTCAATAATACAAACAACCTGTCCTGTAGAAA
>CALVEJ010000007.1 GCA_944326535.1 Candidatus Gastranaerophilales bacterium
CGGTTTCGTACGTTCATACTTTTCGCGTGCCATTAGAGTAATCTCCTTTTTCTCTAGTTATGTACTACTTTTCTATTATATTTCAAATAGTTAGCGAAAAAGGCAAAATATGCCCTTTCATTATAATAATCTTATATGCTCATTCTGATTTGTCAAGCAAAATTCATGCTTTTGGCATTCTAAAACATGCATAAATAAAGGTAAAGAAAGATTCTTTTTTATTATTTGACTTAGAACAAAATTTTATTAAATTTAATCAGTAAATTAAAACAAAAGAGGATAAAAAGATTGTTTTTTAAACATAAAAAGGAATGTACGCACACAAAAGTTTCTCCCGACAAAGAAGCCGGATACTGCCCCGACTGCGGCAAATATATTGAAAACAAGTGGTATCTCACAAGATGCGGCTGCTGCAATATTAAAAGAAAGTCGATAGTCAAATTTAACCAAATCATGCCGGAGACAAAGTTCTGTCCAAATTGCGGTTCGGAACATTTTTATATTGAAAAACTAAATTCAATAAACTTTATTGATATAAATTTTGCCGTTTTGTTAAAAGAAGTTAATGAACAGCGTTCAAAAAACAGAACACAAAGCTGGCTTGAAAGAGAAAATGAACCGATAAAACTTCTCGGATGGAATTTGAGCTTTAGTTAACACCGAAATTAATTTTGTATCAGAGTTTTCTCCGCTTATATTGCTTGATAGCAGCCAAAATCCATTTACCGCATTATTGCAAAATTTGAGACAATAACTGTTGTTAAGTATTGTAAACCCGTTTTTTCTTTTGACGCAATTTATTTTGTCCGCTTTCTTTTATTTACATGTGTGACAGGAAAAAAGTGAAGGTTAAGTAAATATGAAAATTACTCTTACGGAAAACATTGCAAAACCGCTCAGAAAAATTCATATTCCGGTAAAAAGCGGATACAATAACGCAAATAATGTAATGAAGGTGGAAACGGACACTTTGGATTTATATAAAAAGAGCCAGGGTCTTTTGACTCGTTTTCAAAACACATTTGACACATTTACCCAAGGACCGCAGTTTGATTATTTCCGTGGTCAGCTCAATGCTATGGCAGATCAGGCAGGATTGAGAATGACGGTTGACTTTATGCCCAAGAACCCTGACAAACTTCTTGTAACTGTTTTTGACAAACAGTATCTTCCGGACAGTGAATTTTTCACGGAGATTGTAAATGCATTTAAAGAACCCAAAAAATTTTTTAGCCACTTGAAAAACTTTTCGGATAAATGGGCAGATTCATATAGTATTAGCGGAACTGATTTCAGAAGAAGAGTTATTGTCGATCCTAAAAAAGAATATGTATCAAAAGTAAAAAATGCAATCTATGAACTTGTTGAAAGCAGAGAAATCGAAAAACACAGACCAAGAATAGAAGATTTTCAATAAAGTCATTAAAAATTTCAAAACTTGATAAATCTCCTTGTTTTTTCTACTATGCATTTAGGGTTAGTAAAAAAATAAGGAGATTTATTATTATGTCTAGAAGACCCGTTATTGCAGGAAACTGGAAAATGCACAAGTTGCAGGCAGAATCCGCTCAATTAGTTAATGATTTGATGGCAGAATTAAAAGATATGGACAAAGCAGCAATGCCGGAAGTCGTTGTAGCACCTGTATTTACATCTTTGTATGCCGTAAATAAAGCTATGACAGACTGCGGATGCGGCAGAGTCAGACTTGCATGTCAGAACTGCTATTTTGAAACTCAAGGTGCTTTCACCGGTGAAGTTTCTGTTGAAATGGCAAAAGATGCAGGATGCGAATACATTATCATAGGTCACTCCGAAAGAAGACAATACTTTGGTGAAACTGATGAAATGGTTAACCAAAAAGCTAAAAAAATTCTTTCTGAAGGACTTGTACCTATCATCTGCTGCGGAGAATCTCTTGAACAAAGAGAAGCAGGTGTTACGGACTCTCATATAGCTTCTCAAATCAAAGCAGCATTGAATGGTCTTACACCTGATGAAGTTGCAAAATCAATCATTGCTTATGAACCTATCTGGGCTATCGGTACAGGCAAAACATGTGACTCTGCTGAAGCTAACAGAGTAATTGCCATGATAAGAGGCGTTGTCAGAGATATCGCAGGTGCAAACGCTGCTGAATCTATCAGAATTCTTTACGGCGGAAGCGTAAAACCTGAGACAATTGAAGAACAAATGGCTCAATCTGACATTGACGGTGCTCTGGTTGGCGGCGCAAGTCTGAAAGCTGACAGTTTTGCAAAAATTGTCAGAGGCGCAATGAAATAAACACTGCAGCAAATAATTAATAAAATAATAAAACGCTTTCTTTTGATATTTCAAAGAAAGCGTTTTTGTATAAAACATTATCCAAAATCTTTATTGCTGTCTCTTTCGATTGCCTTTAACACGCAATACTACATTACAAATTCTGTTGATATACATCTTGCGGTTTAACAAGTTTTGGCAGATTCGGATCATCTATTTCAAATATATGTGCCTGAGCGGGACCCAAGTCTATATCAATTTCACCATTTCTGGCTGCCCACACACTGCCCGTACCATACTGCGGAGACAGATCGGTCAGAACTTGATTTTCTTTCATGCCGGGAACTTTTACTTTAACTTTTTGTCTCGCATTTACATCATGGTTTGCTATGACTACGAGTGTTTTTCCGTCTTTGCAGCGTGCATATGCAATGACTTCATCACGGCTGTTGTTATCCACTTTCAGCTCAATATACTGACCTTTTGTAATAACTTCACCGTATTTAGGTCTGACCACATTCATAAGATAGCCCATGTGCTTGCCTATTTCAGGATGTTCACCGCCGGGTTTTCTCGATTCATTAAAGATATCCAAAAATTCTGTATGAACATAGTGTCTTATGTTGTCTTTTGTAGTATCAAGAGTATCAAAACTTTCGATAATATGTTTGTATTCGGGATCATTTGCAAGATCCTCAACTTTTCTGTTTCCGTCAGAACCGGAAAGAAGTTTTTTCAAACTGTCTTTGTACTCAAAACGGTTTCCGCCGAGCCAAGCATCAACGGCTTCTTTGTAAACCTTATTTTCTAAAAGCTGGTTAAATGTTTTGTCTACATATTTTTTGTCATAAGGATAAATATATCTGTCTCCCGATTCAAAACCTGAAATTACATACGGGTTTGTCATAGGCAAAGTAGCCTGAAGAACATTTGTCATCATGCAGTAATCCGGTCCGCCGTTTGACATAGGACTCTTGTCATCGTGTGTTGCAAAAGAACCGATGAGAGATTTTCCTTTGTCATGTCTTTTTGACATTTCAAGGTTTTCTTCTACAAATTTGTGAAAATCTTTTGCTTTCCAGCTGTGGAAAATATGGTATTGTCCGTAGTATGTGTCAAAACCTGCTTCAAGAGCTTCTTCCGGACGGTCAGCCGGCATGTTTTTCATAGGAGAAGCATCTTCATATGTATAGCATTCGGCAAGGAAGCCGAATTCCGGATCTTTGCTTCTTGCATAAGAAGTAATAATATCCCAGAACTCAGGCGGTTTTGCTCTGCCTACATCTGCTCTGATTCCGTCTATGCCGAGATCTATACACATGTCAATAAATTTTTTGTGATAATCAACAAGAGCGGGATTTAATATTCTTTTGTCAGCATCCTGCCATGGATTGAACATTCTGATATCTTCCCAGCCTTCGGGTGTTTTGGGTTTACCCTCGGCATCCGTCGCTCTGAGATCAGGTCTGCTTTCATAAAGATCAACTGACATACAGCTCGGAAGATCAAGCATTACTTTTATGTCTCTTTTGTGGCATTCTTTGATTGCCTCTTTTGCTTCTTCATATACCGATTTTGGGTTTCTCGGATCATCAAGTTTCGGATCTATTGAAAGATAATCTAAAGGCGCATATACAGAACCGGCACTTCCTTTTGCCGCATATTTTCCTGGAGGATTTATGGGCAGCCAGTGCAAAGTATTAACACCGTATGATTTTAACTCGTCAAGACGTTCAACCATATTAGTAAAATATCCGGGTTCTTCATTACCTTCAATCAGCCCGTTGCCGTTTGTATCCTTTGCATTGAATGTTCTCGGAACCATTGCATATATAACAGCCTGATTGTTCTGAAACATGGAACGCAAATTATTTTTGTATCCCGGAACAGATGAAGAAACGCCTGTGCTGACAGGTGCGGCAGAAGCAACCGGTGCTGCTGCTTGAGTTCTGTTCATCATAGCAGTCAAAAGGCTGCTTGCTCCATACTGTTGATTATATTTTTCCGCAATCGGTGTAGAAACAGGAATTTGTGCAGCATTTGAGGGAAGTGTGTCTTTTATAGCAGTTTCTGCTGTCTGAGACTGCTGTGCGTATTTTTGAGACAACTGTGCAAGCAAAGATGCTTTGAAAGCGGGTTTCAAAGGAGATGTGCAGTTAAGTGTATTTGAGCTGATTATCATTTTTGTTTTCCCCTATGCATCTTTCTTTTCATAGATGTCTTTGTTGAAGTAGTTTTTTCTTCCCGTTGTTGCAATGACTATTGTAGAAAATGCCACTGTTCCCACGAGCAGACCGTATACCAGTTTTGTCCATTTGTTTCTTGAACGAACACTTTGTGCAGCATCTTTGAAGAATTCTGTAACACCTTTTCCTGACATTTCCGCTATTGATTTGTTTGAAGTAAACATGTTTGCATTTTCTTTAATACGCTGGATTTCATTCAATGACGGATGTTGTGAAGGTTCAATAGTTCCTTTGATTTTACCTATTATTCTTTTGAAGATACTTATGTCTTCAAGTGACAATTCTGTTTTTACTTCATTCAGTACTTCTTCTAAAACCGGTAATTTTTCTTTTTTGCCTTTTGCGAGTATATCATCAATCAATCCTGCAAGCGGCGTATAATCTCTCATATAACAGTTATTTTTAAAGAAATCTTTTGCAAGTTTGTATTCAAGAGACAAATATCTGGATTTCATTATCTGATTGTTTGCATTGCATTTTACAACAAAATCTTCACCGGATTTTTTAGCACTGTTAACAGCATTTTTGATAATATCAGCACTGCTCTTGTCAAACTCTCCGTTAACAATATTGGCAATATTTTTAACCATGGGAAGAGAATATTTCATTCCTCTTTTTGAACCCGGTACGTTGTGTTCAAATTTTGTTGTCCAGTCATTGATATCATTTTTGTCAAGAGCGATGTCTTTTATGTACTCTTTCAAAGATTTTAGCGCATCTTCATACTTCAAGCCTTCGAACATATGATAGTTTGCCGGATCATTTTTAACAAGGCTGTTGAAAGCTTCTTCGCTTCCGCCGAGTATATTTTTAACATATTGGTCAAGATTTTTGAATGTATCAAGTATCTTCATCGGTCTGACAAAAGAATCAACCGTATTTCTGAATTTGTTCTGGGCATCAAAAATTCTCACCCTGTACATATCAGATATTCCGTCACTGTCTTTAAAGACTTTTCCGCCGACAGACTGCATAAGATCCTTGATTTTTGAAAGTACGCCCGGTTTGTCAGCTGTACCTGTCAGTCTGAGGATGGCTTTTTCTTCTTTTTCAATAGCTTCTTGTGCCAGAACTGACATTTGGCTCAGAACTTTTTCATATTTTTGAGGATCTGCTGCAATTTCTTCAAACTTTCTGCTCAAAACCTGTTTTGAAAAAGATGTATCGAGAGCGCCAAGCTGTGCTATTTCTTCTTTTGTAAAATTCAATGCTTTCAAATATTTTTGCGGAAGTTTGTTCCAGTTGTTTGCCGTAATGGATTCCGCAATATTCATAACCGATGCTTTTTCGTATTGGGCAACTTTATCCATAACCGATTTGTTTGTTTCGGCAAATTTGAACAGCTCCGTTAGTCTTTCATGAGGAATAATATAGTGTCTCTGTGTTTCTATGTACTTGTCGATATGTTTGTCCAGATATTTTGAAATCATATCAACAGCATCTTCATCAAGATTTTTTACGGATGCGATTTTTTGTGACAATTCTCTCTTTACAATATTTTTCAGAGAGTTTGTCGAAATCATATCAAGCTCTTGCTTGTTATTGTTTCTTGATTTTGAAATTATATTTTTCCAGTCTTCATTAGTGAGACCTGCAAAGTTTTTGATTTCATCCGGAAGAGTAGCGGCAAATTCAGCTTTCATATTAGCAACAGCATCTTTGACCGCATCAACTGATGTTTTTCTCAGACCGTCTCTGAGAGAATCACTCAAAGTAACATTGGGTTCCGTAAATTTCACTTCATTTCTGACAATATTGTCAAATACATCTTTGAGCCCTGAGCCGTAATATTCATTATCAAAGAATTTTTGCAGTTTATCAAATTCTGCCTTGCTCAGATGTTTTGAGCGGTTCAAAAGGTATTCAAGCTGACCTTTAATGTCATAAGGAGTATTTTTCATTGACGGTGATTCGAGTGCGGACAAAACATCAGCCATTTTTTCTTTTGGCAGACGGATAGTTTCTCCTTCTTTTACTGCAGAATCAAGAGCAGCTTTGAGTTTTTGTCCGAATTCCGTGCCGGCAAAGTTTTCTTGCGCATATTTTTTGAGAACGTCAAAGTCCGCAGAACTTACATCACAATCTCTGAGCAGAAGAGATTTGAACTCTTTTACAGTCTGTTCCGGAATTGTTATATTCAATTCCTTCATTATTTCATCAATATTTGTTTGTATATTTCTTCTGTCAAACGGAGCATTTATATCAACAAGTTTGTCCAGAGAATTTTCAAGAACATCCATGTTCTTTGACTGTTTGTCAAATCTGTGCTTTTCAATAGCGTTTCGTAGCGGACCCTGAGCAGCATCGGCGACAATTGAAGATAAAACAGGAGTCATAATTCCTGCTGTCAGCATCCATAGGGTCTTACCCTGAACAGCAACTTGTCCCATTTTGTTCATAATAGCTTCATGCCTGTTTTTGATATCTCTCGGGACACCAAGTTTGTCTCCTATAGCATCAAGGTATACATAATCATCTTTGTATTTTTGGTAATATTCTTTGTCAGAAAGAGGAGTTCCGTCCAGATCGACATGTCTGAATAAATCCATAGGACGATACTGGTTGTCTTCGTATACATACTTTCTTCTGCCGTAAGAGTCAATGTACTGCTGGTTTATGTCAACACCTGTTTTGGCTTTTATAGGTGCGCCGAGGATATGAGGCCAGATAGCCATTGATGCAAACCATGTTGCGAGCCCTACAAACTCCATGCCTTTCGCAAGCGGGAATTGTTTTGATGCAGCCAAAGCAGCGGCAATACCCAAAGATCCGGCTCTGATTCCGAGGTCATTAATTTTTCCTACCGAATAATCGGTGCCTTCACCCTTAAAACCTGCATCATAAAAATATTTTGCATAATCTGCATATGATTTTACAGTACTGCCTGCAGCCTGGAAAATATTTTCTTTCACAAGCGTTCCGCTGACTTTTTGAGGACGAACACCTTTGGGTGTAGTTCTGGCAGGGCTTAACGGTCTGGCAGGGACATAAGTATAGGTTTGAACACCCGGAAAAGGATTGCTTACAGATGCCGTAGGCAAAGACTGCAGTCCTGTATTGCCTGCGGCTGCAGAATTTTGCGGTTTATAAACAGGTATTGTGCTAAGCAAATCTGCCATCTACTGTTTACCTCCGCCTATTTTGTTTGTTCCGGAATTGTCTATTTTGTGGCTGCGTGCGGATGTTTTTCCGACAATCAGGGAAATAGCCAGCAATGTAGCTGCGGCAGTTGAAAGAATAATGGATTTTCCTGCAATTGAAGAAGCTTTGCTGTGTCCTTTCCAGAGCTCGGAAAAACTTTTTCCAAACGGTTTAATCATATAATCATAAACGGCTATTTTTGCTGAATTCAATCTGGATTTTATATCAAGATTTTTTCCGAAAATACCGTTTTTGACTGTATTTCTAAATCCTTCGTGAGAAACTTTTTCCCATACAGGCTGATTGGCAAGTCCTATTCCAAGAGTTACAAAAAATGCCGTCAGAGCATACTGCCATGCCCGAGCCATGACAATTGTCTTTTTAATCAAGGGTTTTACGGATGCATCTATATCATTTGCATCATCTTTAATTCCGTATTTTTTTGCAAACTTTGCATATTTTTCATTGATTTCTTCAGGCGTTTTTCCTTCTTTGTTGTAGAACAAATCCCATCTTGTAAAATCTATACTTTCCGTAGCTTTATGGAGTTCAAAATCTTTTTTGAACATGCCTGTGTCTTTTGTGGAAGTAGGAATAACTTTTGCATAGGGCTGATTTAAATCCACTCCTCTTGCAATTCTTACTGTGTTATCAATAATTGATTTTGCTGCAATTGCTCCGAGATAATAAAAACCCACACCCAAAGCCATATGTTTTGCCACCATTTTTGCGGCATTTCCGGATTTTATGCTGTCCATTTTTACACCGGCATTAAAGAGCGCAGCCAGTATAGGACCGCCAAGATAATAAGGAACCTTTGCCGTCTGCAAAAATTCAAAAAAAGTATAATCCGGAGCTCCCCCCATTCCTCTGGGAATATGAACAATGGGAATGTCCAGAGCTTTATCCATATTTAATTTGATTTTGCTGAAAACATCATTTTTCAAAAGAACGTCTTCTTTTGGTTTTGTGTTTGTCAGCGGTTGTGCTTCTGCCTGAAAACTGACATTTGAAGAGGATTGTCCCTTTGTATTTGAAAATACGGAAACTCCTGAAGACACGGGTTTATTAGAATAATTGTTGATAATACTAGACACAGTAACCATCTTATCCCTTGAATTGCATGTAATTCCTATTTATTAAAGGTTCATCAAAAAATTTTTTGCTAGTAAAAAACAGAAAATTTTGAACAAATCCCTACAATCTAGTCTACCACAGGTTTTTTGTACCCAAACTCTTTTTTACATTTTGTAATAAAACTGTATTTTTAAGCAGTAAAAATTTTTGACTTTTCTGACTAAATTATTAAAACATAATCATACAAACAGATGTAGTAATCATCTGTCTAATCATTAATAATTAGGTAGAGTAATAGTAAAATACCAGATCCCCATGCCTTTTCGTTATCGACTTCAAAAAATTCTGGACTTCAGAATCAGAAAAAAAGAAGAACAGCTTCAGGTTGTAAGAAATGCACAAGCACTGGTATTGAAAATAGAAGGACTCATTGAAAGAAACAATCAGGAAATTGCCTCAACAAGAGCAAATATGAGACAGGCTGATTTCACAATGTATGAAGCCTATGACAACTATCTCAAACATCTGTATGTAAAAGGTGAAAACCTTGAAGCTGACAGACAAAAAGCACAGGAAGAACTTGACAAAGAAAAAGACAAACTAAGAGAACTTGAAAAAGCGGTCAAGGTCCTGGAAAAACACAAAGAACATGCCAAAGAAGCTTATATAGAAGAAGAAAAAAAGGCAGAACTGAAACTTCTTTCAGAAGTGGCAATACAAAAATATTTTGCAAGAACAAAAGAAAAAAATGAAGAAGAACAGGAGCAGGAGCTTCTGGAACTTATGAAAAACCCTCTATACAATGAAGATTTGAATGAAGGAACAAATTCAAATGAATATTTCAGCCAATAGCACAACTACAGCAACTGAAACGACGGCACAAACGCAGACCGTTGAAAAATCTTCTGCATCGTCGGGTTCGGAAAAAGTTGATACCACTCAAAAGGCAGAAGAAACAAAAGACGACAAAACATCCGAAAAAACGAATGAGTTCAAAAAATATCTTGAAGAACCCAAAAGTACCGACAAGGTAAGTATTGAGCAGCAAAATCTTCAAAATCAAAATCAGAATATGGCGGTAAATGAAGAATATATAAACAAGTTTGGTTTTGATGTAATTTCAAACAACAAAAATTTCAAAAACATATACAATTTTTCAACTCTCAAGATGTCCAAAGAAGATGCAAAATTCTTTATAGATCTTGTTGAAAACAAACAGTATGCTCTTCAGCAAAACGGCGAAAATCTGAATTTGATAAAATTTGCGGATGAAATAGGACCGACATACAAAACACAGCAGACTTCAAAAGTACTGACTGATTTGATAGCAAAAGCATACAAAGACGGTCAGCCCGTCAGACTGGATTTTGACAACAAATGTTCGGTTATTCTCAAAATTGACTCAAAAGGAAAAATCTCGGCTGACTTTATACCTGCGGATAAAGCGGTCGAAGCATACCTCAGGAACAACATAAGCGCACTCAAACAAAGATTTGATGAACAAAATCTGCCGTACAATGACATCATGTACAGACAATCAAACCAAAACAACCGTGAACGAAGACAAAATCAACAACAAAATAAAGGAGAGTAAAGAATGAACGATTCATTTGTAAACGCTCTAAACACTCAAAAAGCCACATCCGACTGGATGGATGCAATCTCTGAAAACCTTGCAAATATTTATACACCGGGTTACAGGGAAACAAAAGCATCCTTCAAAACATTTTTGAATTCGGCAATCATTGACGGATTCAACAAGAATGTCGGACAGGGTAAATCAACACCCGGTACTTCAAATGAAAACGTATTTCTTGAAGGAGAAGGCTACTTTACACTGAGAAGAGATGACGGTCAAATCGTTTATTCAAGACTTGGTGAATTTACTTTTGACAAAGAAGGTGTTTACAGAAACCCCTCAGGCATGACCGTTCAGGGTTATATTCTGAATGACAAAGGAGAAATCATGCAGGGTACAAAACCTATTGATGCGGACATTTATGCAGAAACAGGTATCAGAGGCGGTGCCGTTAATATACCGACAACAAATATAAAACTCTGGATAGACCCGAACAACGGAAAATATCTCGGAAAATACGATGAATTTGAATTCAAAGGCGACGGAATACTCTACGGAAAATCAGACGGGGGAAGAAATGTCGTACCTTTGTACAAGCTTGCCATTATGAATTTCCACAACCCGGAAGGACTGTATGAAATAAACCAGGGACAGTTTATTGAAACAGAAGAATCTGGAAGACCGGTCATCGGCAGAGGCGAAGTCAGAGGCGGGCTTTTGGAAATGTCGAACTGCGACTTCAAAACAAACATAACCTACTATCAGGAAGCAAAAATGCAGATGGATGTGGCAAACAAACTCATCCAAACAAACAAACAGCTTTTGCAGGAAGTTTTGCAGCTGATTAGTTCATAAGGTCTATATTACAAATATTTCCTAATTTATAACGCCTTTGCAAAAAGACAGATGCAGGGGCTTTTTATTTTTAGAGTCTTGTTTGGCATAACACTATTTTGCTGAGCCGGCTTCGATTTTTTTGATTACGTTGGTTGTGGATTTTCCTTCAACAAAACTAATAAATTCAACTCTTCCGCCGTTTGCAATAATAGATTTTGCTTCCGGAAGGGTCTCTATAGTGTAATCGGCACCTTTTGTATGAACATCCGGTTTTATTTCACACAAAAGATTTTCAGGTGATGACTCGTCAAACATCACTACATAATCAACACACTCAAGTGCGCATAAGATTTCTGCTCTGTCCGCTTCATTATTTATGGGTCTGTCCGGTCCCTTTATTTTTTTCACCGAGACATCAGAGTTGAGGCATACTATCATCACATCAGCAAAGGTTTTTGTTTTTTGCAGATATCTGACATGTCCGACATGCAGAATATCAAAACAGCCGTTCGTTGTGACTATTGTTTTTCCTTCTTTTCTTAATGTTTCAATAAGTTGTATAATATTTTTTCTTTTTACTAACTGACCCATGTTATTTTCCTGTTTTTGTACTCGAGTTGTTGTATGCAACATTTATTATTTCTTTCAGCTGAACAGGTTTTATGGCAAAGGTACCGACTTTTCTGACAGCAGCAGCCGCTGCATAATTTGCCAGAGGTAGCGCTGTATTGTAGTCAAAGCCCGAACCTGCAAGACCAAGTCCCAGAAAAGCAACAAAAGAACCTCCCGCACCCGTTGCATCAACAACTTCCGTGGGAAATGCATCGAGATTGATTTCATCAGCTCCGTCAAAGTAATAAACACCCTTTGAACTCTGGGTAATAATAACTTTGTCTGCTATTTTTCTCAATGCCTCTGCAATTTTTTTGATTGGTTTTGTTCTTGCTGATTTTGTGGCAATAAGGGCTTCTTCCATATTTGGAACAATAACATCAACGCCCTCATATTTTGAAAAATCCTGACCTTTGGGGTCCATTAAAACAATTTTGTCATGACAGTTGGCAAGTTTTACTATATCTTTGATAAGTTTTGCCGAAAACACACTGATTATGTAGTCCGACAGGATAATCAAATCCACATCATCTATTACTTTCTCAATGCATTCATAGATTTTTTTTGAAACATCCGAGCCGATATTTTCAAGCGATTCATTGTCCACACGTGCGAGATGTTTGTTATTTTGAGCAATGAGTCTTGTTTTGACCGTTGTAGGTCTTGTTTTGTCAGTGATAATAAAATCCGTATTAACTTTATTTTTTTTCAGCAAATCCATTAGAACACTGCTGTAAAGATCATCGCCTATCACCCCGCAGAGCATTGCTTTTGCGCCCATTGCGGCAATATTGTTTGCGACATTCGCCGCACCGCCCAAAAGGTATGTTTTTCTTTTGACTTCAAGAACAGGTACCGGTGCCTCCGGAGAAAGTCTTGTCGCAAGACCCCACAGATATTCATCAAGAATAACATCGCCGACAACCAGTATTTTTGCATCCTGAAACTTGTTCATAACGTCAAGAAGTTTGTTTTTTAGGGTTTTGTTCATAAATAAATCCTTGTCATTTGTCTTCGCAGTAATAGTCTGTTCCGGCGTGTATTATTTAAAAAAGGGTACTGTACGGTTTTTTAATAATACAGTACCCCAAAATCCTAGTCTTTTGCTGATTTTTGGCTTTCCATCAATGCTGGATTATTTTTTGTCTGTTCTTTCAATGCTTTTTGGATTGCAGCAGGATTGAAAGAAGGATCATTGTATTCAATTTTGGCATTGTTTTTCAAAGTATCAACAAACTGTTGAAGAACTTTTACCTTTTCCTGATTTGTTAAAAATTCTTTGATTTCCGATTTAACCTTTTCAAACGGCTCAACACCTGCTTTTTGTCTGTCTGTAACCATAATTATGTGGTAGCCGTATGGAGTTTGAACCACTGAACTGATTGTGTTCGGTTTCATATTAAAAGCAGCATTGGCAAAAGGTTCAACCATTTCTTCTTTTGCAAAGAAACCTAGATCTCCGCCTTGTTTTGCACTCACGGTATCATCGGAATTTTCTTTTGCAATTTTTGCAAATTCTGAAGGATTCTTTTTGACTTCAGCAAGAAGTTTGTCTGCTTTTGCTCTTTTTTCTGCCATATCTTTTTTTACGGCAGCATCAAGATCACCTTCGGAAAGTTTTTTGCCTTCAGCTGTTTCCAATATTTTTGCTTTCAATTCTTCAGGGTTTGCGCTGACAAGAATATGAGAAGCTCTGACTTTGTCAGGATTTTTGAATTTGTCTTCATTGTCTTTATAGAATTTCAGCGCATCTTTGTCGCTTACGGAGACTACAGACAAAGAATCAACGAGTTTTTGAATTTTTACTTCATCAGTCAAATCTTTTTTGAACTGTGAAGTAGTAACTCCGTTTTCTTTCAAAAGGGCATTGAATTTTTCTTTTGAACCAACTTTATCGATTATGCTCTTAAGCTGTTTGTCCATATCTTCTTTGGAAACTTTAATTTTTCTTTTTGAAATTTCCTGATCGATAAGTTTTTTTACAACCAATTCGTTTATAACACGTTCCTTGAGCATAAGATGAAGAAAGCTGTTTTCGTCTTTTTTCAAATCTATACCCATCTGGGCAAACATGGAATTGTTGGCGACTGCATCAAAAGCTTTTTCGTACTGAGCTCTTGTAATAGCTTCACCGTTTACTGTAACAACAGCATTTTTATTTACACAACCGCACAATATCATTGACATTGAAGCAATGAAGATTGTTGCAAACAGTTTGAAATTCTTCATCTTTATAACTCCTCATTTATTGATTTTTACTTCTGTTTTGGTACTCATAAGTTACCTTATTTATATAATAGAATAAATCACTTAAGATGTTAAATACTTCTTTAAAACTCAGGATAGCATTATTCAAAAGCAAGATGGAATTACCCTCTTGGCAGGATTTTGGAGCAATAGTATATTTTATATATTTTGTAATATTTCTATCAAGATGCGAAGCTATAATATTCCACTCTGTTTTGTTGTACGGCATATAAATTCGGATATTTTCAGGAGTTTCTCTGATGAGTGTAATTTTTGCCTGTGTTGCAAGAAGTCTCAGATGAATTAATTTTATAAGATTTTCAACAGGTTCCGGAATTTTTGAAAATCTGTCTATCCATTCTCTGTGTATCAAGTCAAGTTCTTCAAGCGTTTTTACATCGGCAAGACGTTTGTATTCTATCATCTTTTGTTCTTTTGAACCGACCCATTCATCAGGAATGTATGCGGTAATATTTATATCAACAATTGCCGGCGGCTGAGGTTTTTCACCTGTTTCCTGCAGTTCATTTATTGTCTCTTCAAGAAGCTGGCAGTATGTGTCAAAACCAACGCTGGTCATATGCCCGTGCTGTTTTGTACCGAGAATATTTCCGACTCCTCTGATTTCAATATCCCTCAATGCAATTTGATATCCCCCTCCAAGTGTGGAGAATTCTTTTATTGCATTCAATCTTTGAAGAGCTTCGGGTGTAAGGTTTTTCGGGTTTTTGTAAAAACAATAGCAGTAAGCCTGACGTTCGCTTCTTCCGACTCTTCCTCTCAATTGATAAAGCTGCGCAAGACCAAATCTGTCCGCATCGTATATTATCATTGTGTTTGCATTCGGAATATCAAGACCTGACTCAATGATTGTTGTACAAAGAAGAATGTCGTACTTGTGCTCTGCATATTCAAGCATGATATTTTCAAGAGTTTTTGCATCCATCTGTCCGTGTGCCACTGCAATGCGGGCATTTGGAACAATCTTTTGAACTTCGGCAGCAAATTCATATATTGTCTCCACACGGTTGTAAAGGAAAAATACCTGACCGTCTCTTTCCATTTCGTGGTTTATAGCATTTTTTACATATGTTTCATTGTATTGTCCGACATGTGTTTTTATAGGAAGTCTGTTCATCGGAGCGGTGTTTATCACAGACATATTCTTTATGCCGGACAGGGACATATAAAGAGTTCTCGGGATTGGTGTGGCTGACATGCTCAAAATATCAATATTTTTTCTCATCATTTTGAGTTTTTCTTTGTGTTTTACGCCAAACCTGTGTTCTTCGTCTATAACAAGCAGACCCAAATCCTTGAATATTACATCGTCCTGCAAAAGACGGTGTGTACCGATAACGACATCAACCTCGCCTTTGATAAGTTTTTTTATTGTTTCTTTTTGTTCTTTTGCCGTTCTAAAACGTGAAAGCAGCTCCACCTTTACCGGAAAAGGTTTAAATCTTTCAGAAATCGTCTGATAATGCTGCATTGCAAGAATTGTTGTAGGCACAATAACAGCAGCTTGTTTTCCCGACATTACTGCCTTGAATATTGCCCTGATAGCAATTTCGGTTTTTCCAAATCCGACATCTGCACATATCAGTCTGTCCATAGGCTTTGGAAGCTCCATATCCGCCTTTGTTTCCTGAATTGCTTTCATCTGATCAGGCGTTTCCGTATATTCAAAAGCCTCTTCCATTTCGCATTGCCATACCGTATCCGGTTCAAAAGCAATGCCTTCTGATACTTCCCTTTTTGCATAAAGCCTGAGCAGATCTTTTGCAATGTCTTCAATAGCCTTTTTGGCACGTGTTTTTGTAGTATTCCAATCGTTGCCGCCCATTCTGGAAAGCTTTGGTGCAACGGAGCCCGAGCCTCTGTAGCGGACAAGAAGGTTTATCTGCTCCGCAGGCATATGGAGTTTGTCTCCCTGTGCATATTCGATTGTCAAATAGTCTTTGAGCTGTCCGTCTATTTCCTGTTTTGAAAGCCCCTTGTACAAGCCTACGCCGTGCACCTGATGAACAACATATTCGCCTTCTTTTATATCGTTTATTGATTCTATATATTCGGCGCTTTCTTTATAATATGCGGATTTTCGTGCGGTAATATCTTTTGATTTTTTGTTGAAAAGCTCTTTGTCTGTCAGAACCGCCAGCCTAAAATCCTCTATAAGAGAACCGCCCAGTGCTATGTTTTCCGTAATATAGACTTCCGATTGATTTTCAATATCATTTGAAAAAGGTATTTCAAAATCTTTCAAAACCTCTTCAATACGATTGGTATAATCCGTTGCTATTACAACTTTATATCCCTGACGGATTTTTTCCTCGACAAAAGCAAGGATATCTTCCATTTTTGATGAAAAACTCGGTATTAAAGAGCATTCAAATTCTTCGGTATAATCTGAAACGGTATCAAGAAAATTGTCAAAAAATATTTTTTCTCTTTTTGCTATAGAATTTTGAAACTCTTCAAACAGAATATGGGCTTTGTTTTTCAAAGGCAGAGCAAGCGCTTTTTGTGTATTTTCTTCTATTTGTTTTGAATAATTTTCATCAATTTGTGCAAATTTTGAAAATATTTCCGATGATTCATCGAAAATAAACACAAAATCCTCGGGAAGCAAATCCAAAAGCCCCTTCATTTCCTTGTTCAAATATGACTGAAAATACTCTATACCTTCAAAATATTTTTCATTATCAATTTTTTCAAGAGTTTCTTCGAGCATTTCTTTGATTATATCTGCATTTTCGCCAATTTCCGCCGTTACAGTTGCACTTATCAGTTCATTTTTAAATGTTTCGGTATTATCTTTATTCAAAACAAATTTGTATACCGGAAGGATTTTTGTTTCTTTAATTTTTTTGACACTTCTTTGAGTTTTGTTGTCAAAATACCTTATATCCGTAACGGTATCTCCCCAGAGCTCTATTCTGGAAGCATATTTGTCTATTGAAAAAACATCTATAATATCGCCTCTGATAGAAAACTCGCCAATATCAGACACCATGGTAACCCTTTTGTATCCCATATCAACAAGCTGCTGCGCTATTTTTGAAGTATCAATATCTTCGTCAATCTTTATTGTTACGGAGTGTTTTTTCAAAAAATCAAATGACGGAAATTTTTCCAAAAGAGATTTTACCGGTGCAATCAACACATTTGTGTTTTTCAAATTTCCAAGTATTTCCGCTTGTTTTGCATATCTGTATAAATTCAGCCCCACCCCGTCATACAAAGATACATCCTGATATGGAAAAATTTCGGATCTTATATCAAAAAGCTTTTCAAGATCATGTTTGTATTTTAATGCTGTTTGTTCGTTGTTAACTACAAAAATAAATTTTTTGTCTTTTGAAATTTCCGCAAGCAAAAGAAGCCTCAAAAAAGAAGTTAATCCTGAAAGGGTAAATGAGCATTTTTTGTTTAAAAATGCCTTAATTTTTTCTAAAATCAGCGGATTTTTGAGACAGTGTTCATTTTTTAGCCACTGTAATATATTTTGTGTCATACAAAAATTGTATCACGATATTCAGTCTAACTCACTCAAATCAATATCAAAATCCAAAAGCTGCGAGGGTGTCATCTCCGGGGCAAGCAAAGGATCCTTAACAATGGATTCTTCGCTACGCTGTGCGTGTTCACTTTGTCAAAAATTTTGCTCTTCCCATCCATTTTGACTTGACATTTAGTCAACTCAAAACGGAGTCCTTCTTATCGCAAAATTTTCTCGGACAATTTAATTGCCTTACGCCACTGCAACAAAACTATGCATTCAATGCTTTTTTAAATTCTTCTACATCCTCTTTTGTATCAATGCCTATCGGCTTAAAATTGACAACTGAAGTAATAATCTTCATACCTGACTGCAATGCTCTGAGCTGCTCCAGACTTTCTGTTTTTTCAAGCATGGTCTGAGGCAGGGATGTCATCTTAAAAAGAGCTTCTCTTTTGTAGCCATACAGACCAATATGTCCGTAAAAAACAGCCTCATTAAAGTTTCTTTCATATGGGATTTTTGAGCGTGAAAAATAAAGAGCAAAATTATTGTTGTCTATTACGCATTTGACGAGATTTGGATTCTCTGCTTCATCTTTGTCTTCAATAATTCTCAAAAGTGTAGCAATATCAGCATCCTCACCGGTCTTTAATGCTGTAATAACACTGTCTATACTCTCCGGTGTAATCATCGGCTCATCACCCTGAAGGTTTACAATATACTCAAATTCCGGATGTCTTTGAGCCACTTCGGCAATTCTGTCAGAGCCGCATTTGTGGTCTGCCCTGGTCATTTCAACATTTCCGCCAAAACTTTTGACACAGTTAAAAATTTCTTCGTGATCGGTTGCGACTATTACGCAATCAGCCTGTTTTACTGCGGAAGCTTTTTCATAGACCCATTGTATAATGGGTTTTCCTTCCACTTCTATAAGCGGTTTCGCATGCAATCTTGTAGAAGCATAGCGTGAAGGAATAATTATTGCTGTTTTCTTTTCTGTCATTTTTTTCTTTCTTTAATTATATTCTGTTATAATTATATTATATTACAGGGGAGAAAATTAGAACGTGGCAATTTTTTCAGATGATGACGACAAACAAAAATCATTCAAGCTTTCTTCAAAAGAAAAAAGTGAAAATCTTGATACAAAAGAAATTGCCTTTGACAAATCTTTTGAAAACAACATTAGACCCCGAAAACTGGATGAATATATAGGTCAAAGCGCACTCAAAAGTACGTTGAAAATTTCTATAGAAGCATCAAAAAAAAGAAACAAACAGATTGACCACATGTTGTTTTACGGTCCGCCCGGGCTTGGAAAAACGACACTTGCTTCTGTTATAGCAAACGAACTTGATACAAAAATCCGTATAACATCAGCACCGGCTCTGGAGCGCCCGAGAGATATTATAGGGATTTTGATGTCATTAAAAAACGGAGAAATCCTTTTTATTGACGAAATTCACAGGCTTAATAAAGTTACGGAAGAAATACTCTATCCTGCAATGGAGGATTTTTTTCTCGATATGACAACGGGAAAAGCCCAGACAGTCAAAACACTTCGTGTGCCGCTGCCCAAATTTACACTTATAGGTGCAACAACAAAAGCCGGTGCACTTTCCGGGCCTTTGCGTGACAGATTTGGCATAATTCACAAACTCGAGTTTTACACAAAAGAAGAACTCACGGATGTTGTTTCAAGAACGGCAAAAATACTCGAGATAGAAATTGACAAAGAAGGCGCACAGATTATTGCAAGTCGTTCAAGAGGTACTCCGAGAATTGCCAATCGTCTGGTTAAAAGGGTTTCTGATTATGCCATTGTAAAATCAAACGGAAAAATTACAAAAGAAATAGCAGCAGATGCACTCAAAGCACTGCACATTGATGAGAGCGGACTGGATTCCACAGACAGGGCGCTTATGTCTTTGATTATTGAAAAATACGACGGTGGTCCGGTAGGTATAGAAACTATTGCGGCGGCGCTGGGAGAGGATGCAAAGACAATAGAAGATGTTTACGAGCCTTATTTGCTCCAAGAAGGATATATTCAAAGAACTCCCAGAGGCAGAAAAATTTCGCCTGAAGGATACAGACTTCTCGGATACAAAACTTCATCCGCACAACAGTCATTATTTTAGTTAAAAACATATTGTCATTTAATGTTGACGACGATTAAAAAACATTACCGGATAAACTTTTATTTTTTGAACCTCATCAGTTTGCCTTTTGCTCTGCCGTATAGCTCAAAAACATAAGGTATTTTCACTATTGCTGCAAAAATACTGTAAACAACGGCGCATATCAGTGTTATCAAAACTATTTTTATTATCAAAAATACCTGTGTCGGTTCAAAATATTTGTCCCACAAGTTGTATGCGCCAAGACATACATAATAAGTTGCAACGGAAATTACCGCCATTTTGAGCATGTTTTTGAAATAAATGCCGTAATCCATGTGCATTTTCTTTTTGATTAATAAACCGAGCCAGAAGCCGTTTATCAATGTTACAAAAGAAGTAGACAGCGTAATACCGCCTATTCCCAGTTGTTTTACAAACAAAAAGTTCAAAATGAATTTTATTACAATTGATGAAAGTGCTACAAGAAACGGTGTTTTTGAGTCATTGAATGCATAAAAAACTCTGGTGATTGAATCTCTGAAAACATAAAATATTATTGATATTGAAAGATAGCACAAAGCCTCTGATACCATCATTGTGGCTACTTCGTTAAATGCACCTCTTTGAAAAATAAGCTGGATAGCATTCGTTGAAAGCAAAAGTATCAATACAAGTATAGGAAATGCGACAAAGTTCAAAAGGCCAACACCTTTGTTGAAATAATACCTGATGTTGTCATAATCTTTTTCGCCGACCAGCTTTGAAAAAATAGGAAACAAAGGAACCAGAAAAGCCGTAACGAGTACACCTACAGGAAACTGAAACAGCCTGTTTGCATATCCGATGGCAGACCATGCCCCTTCTTGCAGTTGTGAAGCAAAAAACATATCTACATAAATATAAACCTGTCCTACTGTTGAGCTTAAAATAGCCGGAAACAAAAGTTCCAATATATTTCTGTACTGCGGATTGTTCAATACATCAAGGTTCGGTTTAAATTTGAATCCGAGAGATTTTAGTTTCGGAAGCTGGTAAACAAACTGACATAATGCACCCAGTGTGGTTGCCATAGCAAGAACTACTCCGGAGTTATCCCGGTTTACAAGTGAGATTACAGCAATAATTGCTATACTCATCAGGATGGGAGAGATATTCGGTATCAAAAACTCTTTGTATACAATCAAAATACCGTAATATATTCCGACAACACCTCCGACAACAAGCACCGGAGCCATAATCTTTAAGTGCAAAGAAGCCAGATGTATGAGCTGCGGCGAACCGTTGGCTATGATTATTTTCATAATTATGTCTGAAAATGCAAAAACAAGAACACCCAGAACCAGAAAAACCAGAAAAGACGAGGTCAAAAAGGTATTAAAAAGTTTGTTTACGTTTTCGGGTACTTTTTCTTCAAGGTTTGGTATGAGCTTTGAAAAAACAGAAACAACCGCACTGTGGAAGGGTCCTCCGATACCTCCGAGAAGAACAATAGAGATTGCGGGGATTTGATATGCGTAAAAGTACGCATCAGAAACCATTCCCGCACCGTAAAAATTTGCAATAACGACATCTCTCAAAAATCCGATGAGTTTACTGATTATCGTGACAAAAGCGATAATCCACGCAGCTTTTAAAAGACTCTGTGTTTTTGTTGCGTGTCCCTGCTCCTGTGTGTTTGACGGTGTCAGTGTTTCATCGGTCATTTTTTGCCTCTTTTATTTCAACATATAATGTTACGGGTTTTTTGTGTGTGTTTGTATAAGGAAGAATGTATGTGATTTTGTTTTCTCCTTTTTTTATAAAGGAAGATATATCAATTCTTTCCGGTTTAAAGATATTCGGGTTTATATCAAAGTTGAGTTCTTTTCCGTTTATTGCAACAGTCAGCTTTGTAAACTGAAATTTGTTGTCTACAACGAGAAAAGCTTTTTTTGTCTTTGTATAAAAATTCTGCGAAGCCATATCCTGTCCGCTTTGTGCGGTGAGTGTTACCGGATAGGTTGTAATAGCTGTATTTGTAAAATAATGCTGAATTATTTCATCATATGTATAGCCTTTTTTTGCCATAGCTCCGGCACCGTACTGGCTCATTCCTACACCGTGTCCAAAGCCCCCACCGTATGCTACAACTTTCTTTTCGGCTTTTCCGTCCGGTGTTTCGGGTTCAATGGTTTTTATTTCAAACAAAACATTTGCCGACGGCAGTCCGATATTGTTTTTTTGAAAAACACGTCTTATCGGGAGTTCTTTTTGGACATTGAAAGTACATTTGTCTGTTACAATGTTTACGGACATTGCTTTTCCTGAAACACCCCTTTTCATGACTTTGATTTCTTTTATATTTCCAAAATTGTCGGGGTTTTCGAGTTTCGGTCTGACAAATCCGGTGGAAGATTGTGTTTTGAGTGTTTTTTTCAAAACATTTTCAAGCTCTGTCAGTGTCCATTCTTTTGTCCATCTGAAATAAGGAGATTCGTTGTCAAAAGTCTCCGGAGAGGACAGGTAAAATCTTTTAAATTCATTTTCGTTGTTCAGCTGCGGTGTTCTTGGATTGTCGGGAACGCCTTTCAAATAAGGCTTTGGCACACCGGGAAACATTCTGTTTCCTCCAAAATCGGTTGAAAAAGCATTTTCATAGTTTTCAGTATAACCGCCTGCGGTTGAGCTATACAAAGCCAGAACCATCTCTCCGTTGTGCATTGCAACAATATTTTCTGTTGCGGCAACAGCTTCGTCAGACAAGGCTTTTTCTGTATTTGCGCCGTAATATACCTGACATGCAACGGAATCACACACATCAAAGTTGTGATAGTTTTTTTCTCTCGGCTTCAGGACGTAATTTCTTGCAAGTACTGCCTGTGCACGCAGTGCTTCTTCTCCGAAACGAACCGGCATTTCATTTGGAACAACGCCTCTGAGGTACGATTGAAGGTCAAGGACATTTATCAGGTTAAACTGATTGTTTTTTGAGGGTACTTTTGTTATTTCAAATGTGCCCCTGTAATATGCCGGTTTTCCTGCTCTTTTGAGGTTTGTTACAGTGACAAAACCGTTGTCTGATGAAACTTCAACGGGTCCTGTTATACTGTTCGCAATTTCGGTACCGCCCGCAAAAACACTGAAGAGATTGTCTTTTATTGTTACCTTAACATCTTCTCCGGCGCCAAAATCCGAAATAACGGAGTTTGTTTTTTTGTCTGTCAATCTGAAATTGTCAGTTGCGCTCACGCTGATATTGTTAAAATAGTAATCTTTGAAGTTTGCATTGCTAATGCCCACTTTTATCATTTTACCTTCGTTTGCAGGAACAGCAGACACCGCATAACCGGTAAAGGCAAAGGCAATTATTACAAATAAGGCTGTAAAAAGTTTTTTATCCATAGCTCTCTCTAAAAAAATTTTATAATAAAAACAATTTTCGGACATTTTATTTACAGCAAAAAAAATCGGCCTTTTTTCAAATTGAAATTCAGCCGAGATGGATAGAATTAGTATTACGGAGTTTATAGAGGAGTTTACATGAGCATGAAATACACGCAAAAATTTTTTTGCTACTTTTTTTGAAACATGTAAATAAATGTAAACTCTAATTTTTATGTTATCCTTTATAAATGAACAAAATTATATTTTTTCTTCAATTTACCAGAGCATACTCGCTGCCGATGTCGTTCATGGCGTGGCTGATACCTTTTTGTTTTGGATTTTTAAACGGGGGAAATATATTTTACGGACTTTTATCCCTTTTGGGAATAGTCTGCGCACATCTGGGTGCTAATCTTTTTGATGACATAATTGACTATAGAGACTTTTTAAAAAATGACGGACAAAACAGCGGTCTGAACATACTGAAAGGCAAGTGCAAGTTTTTTCTTGAAGAAAGGGTCAGTGTAAAAACGGCTGTTTTGATATCCGCAGCCCTGTTTTTGACCGCAATTGCAGTCGGGTTGTTTTTTGTATTTGTATACAAACTTCCTATTCTGGCTATTATGGCTGCTGCAGGTGTGTTGTGCCTGTTATATCCAAAATCAGGTTATTTTGGTTTGAGCGAAATTTTGATAGGTATAATATTTTCTCCGCTTGTTTTCACGGGTGTTTACTATGTTATGACGAACAGTTTTTCTCAAAAACTTGAGATGCTGTCCGTGTCTTTTGCGATTGTGACAGTCAGCCTTCTTTTTACGGATTTCTTTTTGGACTACAATTCCGACAAAAAGAACGGGAAAAAAACGCTTGCCGTTCTCAGCGGAAGCAAACAAAATGCATATCATTTATACATTTTTTTGATTTTTTTAATTTATGCAAACATTTTTCTGGGAATTCATGCGCATATTTTTTCAACCGGATATTTTTTAATTTTTCTTTCAATACTTCCCGCTTTGAATACGGTAAAAAATCTCCAGCATTATCTTGACAGAGAAATAAAAGACGAAAAAGAATTTTTGCATGTTATGAATGATGTGCAGAGATTCATCGCCGCATTTTCTGTGTTATGCGTAATAGTCTTTTTTATAAATTAATAATTTTTCTAATTTTGTCCGAGTGTCTCTTTGTAAGCATCTACATATTTTTGTGCGCTTTTATTCCAGCTGAAATCGGCGCTCATTGCATTTTTTATAAGCTGCTGCCAGTCTCTTTTGTCCTTGAAAATATCTATGGCATACCTCAGACAATCCATCATTGAATACGGGCTATAGTTCCAGAATTTAAAACCGTCAGAGTTGTCCATGGGATAGCCTATAATAGTGTCTTCGAGACCGCCTGTTGCTCTGACTATTGGTATTGTGCCGTATTTAAGAGCAATAAGCTGGCTCAACCCGCACGGCTCAAAAGCTGACGGCATCAAAAACATATCTGCTCCGGCATACATCAGATTGCTCAAAGATGCGGCAAATTCTATTCTGGCTCTGATATTTGAACTTGTTCCGCTCAGGTATCTGAACATGTCTTCATAATGCTGTGCACCCGTACCGAGTATAATAAACTGTGCGTTTAAACTTTTTAACTCTTCGCATACTGGACCGAATAAATCAAATCCTTTTTGCTCAACAAGTCTTGATACTACAGCAATCAGCGGTTTGTCCTTTTCATAAGGAAGACCGAATTCTTTCAAAACCGCTTTTTTGTTTTCTTCCTTGTGCTGAAAATCTTTGATGCCGTAGTTCTTTTCAATGTACTTGTCTGTTTCTGGGTTGTAAACAGAGTAGTCTACACCGTTTAAAATACCGAGAAGCTTGTGTGCATTGTGATTTAGTGTCCAATCAAGCCCCTTGCCGCCTTCATAGGTTTTTATTTCATTTGCATAGGTCGGAGAAACTACAATAACTCTGTCACTATAGTTTATGGCACCTTTCATCCAGTTGAGCATTCCAAAATGCTCAAGACCCCAGCAGTTCCATACATCTTTGTGGTCAATTTGTGCAAAATAAAGCACGTCATCAAACCATTGTCCTTGATATGCAATATTGTGGATAGAGAAAAAGTTTTTTGTATTTTTGAAGAAAGGATCATCCTTGTAGTTTACCTTCATATAAACTGGTATCATTGCCGTATGCCAGTCATTTGAGTGAATGATATCCGGTTTGAAGTTCAAGAGTTTTGCATATTCTATTGAAGCATGTGAAAAAGCGATAAATCTTTCATGCTCATATCTTGTGTCTATATTTCTCGGGTAAATTTCATGAAAAGGCGCAAAATATTTGTTGTTGTCCAAAAAGAAAACATTAACATTTTTGGTTCCGGGAAGTTTTGCCATTTTGAGATTGAAATAGTATTGTCCGTAGCTGTAATCAATTGTTAATTTTGAGTTTGGAATATCTTGTATATTGTATTTTTGCCGGTCAATACAGCCATGCAGCGGAGTAAAAACAGCGACTTCGTGTCCCATTTTTTCAAGAACTTTCGGCAGACTGCCTACTACATCAGCCAGCCCTCCTACTTTTGAAAAAGGTGCGACTTCTGCGGAAACAAACATTATTTTCATGGTAAACCCTCTAAATTTATTTATATTTTTTGTATAACAATTATAACATTGATTAACCCGAAAAAAAGATTTATTTAATCTAGTGTCGTCTTCACATATAGTGAACAATGTGTCCTAACATGCGCTTAACTTCATTAAGACTCAGCGACAGGCTCACTGGCTGCTTTTGTTTGGCAGAGTCTTATCACAAATTTTTCTTGAACATTTTTTAATACAGATTGGTATTTTTGGTTACAAAATCAACGATATCAAATTTTTTGCTATTTTTTCCGTACAAATCCAAAACCGACGGAAGAGTCTTGTAGTTATCCGCCATTTTTTCTTTTGAAGCATCCGATCTCAAAAACTTATTTACCCTGATAACAAGATTTTCTTTTCTTGAATCACAAAATGTACTTAATTCTTTAAACATAGGTACAATTTTATCGGGTTTTGTCCTTTTATTAAGTGTCAAAACAAGCCACATCATAAAATCATCTCTTTTTTCAATAGGCAAACGCCATTTTCTTTTTAATGATCTTTGAACTACATCCGGAATAACTTTTGTAAGCTCTTTCATATGTTCGGATAGTTTTGCTGTTGTCAAAAGCCCCGTTGTCATAAAAGCCAAAACATACTTCGATGTTTTTCTGTCCGTGTTTCTAAATATTGTATTTACAAGATCAACTGCAGCAGGATTGTCCTTTGACGCTTCTATCAACTCTTTGATTAGGAGTTCTCTATATTTGACCCCTTGTTTATTTTTCTTTGAAAAGTTTAGACTGTTTGTAATCAAGCCGCTGTTTTTCGAAATTTCAATTGCATCAACAATAGTTTCAATGTGTTTTTCAGGCAACAATTTTATTTCTGGCGAATACTTTTTTACAACAGACCATTTTTTTGAAAATTTGTCTATATTGTTAAAAAGTTCTTCTTTTGAACGAGGGTTTGTCCTGGTCACAGCAGGAATAATACCTTGAACAAAACAGGAGGCTGACAATTTCATTATATTTCCTTTATTAATGTTTAGTGTTTAATAAGTATACCGTCTAAATTTTTAATGAAAAGAGTTTTTTACACGGATATAAGTTTTAATCCTGTAATTCCGCTTACAATAAGGCAAATGCACATAATTCTTACCGCACTGACGGGTTCTTTAAAGAGAATTATTCCCAAAATTACTGTTCCGATTGTACCTATCCCCGTCCATACCGCATAAGCTGTACCAAGAGGCAAATGTCTCAGCGCCAGACCAAGAAAATAAAAGCTTGCTATCATCCCGATAACAGTTAAAATCGAAGGAATTATAATACTGAAACCGTGAGAATATTTTAGACCTATTGCCCATGTAACCTCAAGCAATCCGGCAATTAACAAATATATCCACTCCATAATTTTGTCCTTTCTGATTTTTTTTAATAAAAAGAAAAAGTCAAAGAGATATGCAAAATATCTCCCTGGCTTTTATCCTTCCGTGTACACAATTTTGTGCGTTTTCTCTCGGACCAGACTGCTAAAAAAGCACGGAACCCTAGAAAACCATTGTATTCAATTTGTTAAAATCATAGCCTAATCCCATAATATATTCAAGATTTACTCCAAAAAGCAAAAAAGGCTTATGTAACAATTTTTTATTACTCCCGCACGATTTTTTTGATAGAATAAAATTGTTCGAAAAAAATTCGTGATAAGGAGTACTCTGCCGAATAAAAGCTGACTAAAAGTCAGGTTTTATGAGAGGAAGACGTGAACGAATTTTTGGAGTGACATATTGAAAAGGTGAGTCTTTGAGCTTCGAAGGCTCGAAGCAAGGACTCCGTTAAGGGTTGACTAAATGTCAAGCCTTAATGGACGGGAAGACGACACTAGATTAAATAATTAGCATAAGAATTAGAGACAGAATTTATGATAGATACAATTTTGGGGCACTTGATAGCTTTTATTGAACACGTAATTACTGCTATGGGTCCTTTGGGGATTAGTCTTTTGATGGCAATAGAATCTTGCAACATCCCTTTGCCGAGTGAAGCAATACTGCCGTTTGCGGGATATCTTGTATCAAAAGGCGTTTTCAATTTTCATGTTGCTGCCTGGGCAGGTGCTTTCGGCTGTGTACTGGGCTCAATTCCGTCATACTATCTCGGATATTTCGGCGGACGTACTTTTGTGGAAAAATACGGAAAATGGTTCCTGGTGAGCAAAAAGGATCTTGAAGATGCTGACAAATGGGTGGAAAAGTATGGCGACTGGGCATTTTTTATATGCAGAATGCTGCCCGTTATCAGAACATTTATTTCTCTGCCTGCCGGTATTTTGAGAGCAAAAAAAAGATTTTTCTTTACTTTTACATTTCTCGGGTCTTTGGTTTGGAGCTATTTGCTTGTTTATGTGGGTGTAAAAATGGGGCAAAATCTGGATGCATTCAAACATTTGTGGCACAAGTTTGATGTGCTCATTGTTGTGGTATGCTTTATTTTGGGTGTTGCGTATCTTTACAAACACTTTAAACATTTGAAAGATTAATTAATAATATAAATATGGAGAGTTTACCTTAAGGAGTTTTTATGACAACAGTCAGTGATTTATACGCAGTAATTTTGGCAGGCGGATCAGGAACCAGACTCTGGCCATTGAGCAGAGAGCTTCATCCCAAACAGCTTATGAAAATTGAGGGAGATTATACCCTGTTTCAATCAGCTTTCATCAGACTGGTAAACAGCGTTGATGACAAAAATATATTGAGTGTGACAAATGTGAAACTCGAATCTCAGGTAAAATCACAGCTTGTTGAAATGCAGGAGAAATTCTGCAGAAAATCAAATTACCGTGTAATTACGGAACCTGAATGCAGAGGTACTGCTCCGGCTATAGCTCTCTCCATAAAATATATAGAAAAACTTCAAAAAGACAAAAACAGCAAAGATGATCCGATTATTATTGCAGTACCTTCAGACAACCTTATATCGGATGATGAACAGTTTGCTGCAGCAATAAAAGAAGCAATAAAACTTGCAAAAGAAAATTACATTGTAACATTCGGCGTTAAACCGGATAGAGCCGATACGGGATTGGGTTACATAAAAACTAAAAATAACAAAAAAATTAAAGATATTACATCTGTTGGTTTAAAAGTAGACACCTTTATTGAAAAACCGGATAAAGAAACTGCACAGGAGTTTGTTGATTCTGACAAATACTACTGGAACAGCGGTATGTTTGTGTTTAAAGCATCTGTTATGATGGCTGAACTCAAAAAGTATGAACCGGATATATTCAGTATTATCAAAAATGCTGAAATTTCCTCACAAACACCGACAATTCCTTATCTTGATTTCAAAGAAATGCCTGATATTTCCATAGATTATGCTGTTATGGAAAATTCCAAAAAACTCGCTATGGTTCCGCTGGAATGCGACTGGCGTGATGTTGGATCCTGGGAAGCTATCTATGCAATTTCCGAAAAAGATGAAAACGGAAATTATGTAATGGGTAATGTTATTGATTTGGACAGCAAAAACTCTATGGTCTATTCAACATCAAAACTTATTACAACAATAGGCTTGAATAACGTGGTTGTTGTTGAAACCGAAGATGCTCTTCTCGTATGTGACAGAGAAAGAACTCAGGATGTCAAAAAAATAGTCAACCACCTTAAAGAAAGACACGATGAAACCCAGCTGACACACAAAACGGTTTACCGTCCGTGGGGATATTATACTGTGTTGAATGAAGGCAAAGGATTTTTGACAAAATGTATTTATGTAAATCCGGGTGCAAAACTGAGTGTTCAGCTGCACCATCACAGAAGCGAGCACTGGGTTGTTGTTGAAGGCAAGGCGCTTGTTCTCAAGGGTGAAGAATATTTTGAACTAAACAACGGCGACAGCATTGATTTGGCTGTTGAAGAAAAACACTCGCTGCAAAATCCTTATGATGAACCTTTGAAAATTCTTGAAGTTCAAAAAGGCGATATCCTTGATGAAAATGATATAGTAAGATTTGAGGATATGTACGGCAGAGTATAAGTTTGTTTTTATACTTTACAGATTTATCTGCTGTCCAAGAGTCATCAAAGCTGAGACGGTTTCTTCATAAGTAGTTTTTTCATCAACTTTTTGCTGCAAAAAGGCATTTATCTGCGGCATAAATTTTATTGCCTGATCTGTTACCGGATCAGCGCCGTTCACATATGCACCAATGTTTATGAGGTCTTCATTCTTTTTGTATGCAGCAAGAAGCGTTCTGATTTTGCCTGCGGCAGCGGCATGTTCTTTGTTTGTAACTTCTTTCATAACACGGCTTACGCTTTGCAGAACATCAACAGCCGGATAATGGTTTTTGTGCGCAAGTTCACGAGACAGCATAATGTGACCGTCCAAAATACTTCTTGCCGTATCGGAAATAGGCTCGTTAAAGTCGTCGCCTTCTACAAGAACTGTATACAATCCGGTTATAGTTCCGTATTCATTGCTTCCGGCACGTTCCAGAAGCTTTGGCATAAGAGCAAAAACAGAAGGCGTGTATCCTCTTGTTGCCGGCGGTTCTCCGACAGCAAGCCCTACTTCTCTTTGAGCCATTGCAATACGTGTGACACTGTCCAGCATGAAAAGAACGTCTTTTCCCTGATCTCTGAAATATTCGGCAATAGCCGTCGCAACAAATCCCGCTTTGATTTTGACCAAAGAAGGCTGCTCTGATGTTGCAACAACAACTATGGAGCGTTTCATACCTTCGGGTCCCAGAGTTGTTTCAATAAACTCTCTAACCTCACGACCACGTTCTCCTATCAGCGCAATTACGTTCAGGTCGGCATTTGTATTTTTTGCCATCATAGCAAGAGTCGTGGATTTTCCGACACCGGATCCCGCAAATACACCGAGCCTTTGACCTTTGCCTGCCGTAATAAATCCGTCTATTGATCTTATGCCCAGAGAAAGCGGGGTTCTGATAAGCTGTCTGTTTAAAGGATTGATAATATCAGCCTGAGTTGAATAAAGCGATTGTGTAATTACGGTACCCAGATTGTCAATAGGTCTTCCAAGCCCGTCCAGTACCCTTCCGAGAAGCTGTGGTCCAACTTTTATTTTCATTGAAGAGCCGGTATTTATTACAACGGCTCCCGGCATAAGCCCTTCCATGGACCCCAGAGGCATCAAAAGAATTTTGGATGTTTTAAAACCCACAACCTCTGCCCAGATAGGGTCGGCATCAAGGCTGTTGTATATGTAGCACAGGTCGCCGATACTAGCTTTTGGTCCGTCGGCTTCGATAATCAGACCGATAATCTGTATTACTTTTCCGACCTCCTGAAGCGGCTTTGTGCGGTTGATTACATCTTTGTATCTCTGGAGATTAATCATTGTCTGTCTTGTCTTCTATTTCTTTTGTAAGTTCAGCTTCCGGTATAGAATTTAGTTCATCGTAAAGATGTCTTGCAAACTGTTCTATCTGCGCACTCACTCTGGCATCAACTCTGGAGCCTACGGATTCTACTATTGTTCCGTCAGGAGAAACAGCTGTATCTTCAACAATTTTTATGTGTTCTAAATTGTGAATATTTTCTTTAATTTTGTCAGAAATTTGATAGATTTTTTGCGCCATTTCGGGATTTACGATAATCGTAACGTTTTCTTTTTCTTTTAACTGGGCTATTGAATTTGTTACCACATTCAGCAGAGCCTGTCTGCTGTGAGTAATTTGTCCTTTACAAATCTGTTGTGAAATAGCCAGAACAAGATCAAGAATATCATTGTGAACGGATTTTATAATACGATTTTTCATCTCAAATTTGCATTTTGCAAAATTGTCGAGATTGTATACAAGATCTTCCATCTCTGTTGTAATTTTTTCTTTTCCGTCAGCGTAGCCTTCGTCATAACCCTGTTTTTTTGACTCGGCAAGAACATCTTCTTTTATGGCTTCTGCCTGAGAATCAGCCTGTGAAACAAGGTTGTCGGCTTTTTTTCTTGCTTCTTGAATAATTGCTTCAGCTTTTTTTTGCGCTTCTGCAACAATAGAATCGGCAATAATTTGGGCATCCGTAATTTCTTTGTTTAACTTTGTATTTCCGTCAGAGTTCAAAACAAAGGAACTGCCAAGGTTTATTTTGCTGGCATCTATTTTACTCAATGTATTCGTCCTCAGCTGTGTCTCTTGTTATGACAATTTCACCTGCAGATTCCAATGCACGGATAATACCGACAATTTTTGTCTGTTTTTCCTGAACTTCTTTTGCCCTGACAGGTCCCATGTATTCCAGCTCTTCTTTCAGCATTGCCTGAGCACGTTCGGACATGTTGCTGTAAATCTTTTCTTTGATTTCTTCTCTTACACCTTTCAAAGAAATAGCCAGATCTCTGGTTTCTACCTCTCTGATAATACGCTGAATAGCATTGTCTTTGAGCTGGATAATATCTTCGAATACGAACATAAGCTCTCTTACGCCTTCTGCAAGTTCAAGGTTTTTGATTTCAAGATATTCGAGAACATTTTTCTCAGTTGCACGGTCGGAACGGTTTAAGATATTGGCAAGAGCACCGACACCGCCGGCTTTTGAAAAGTCCTGCGCAACAACTGATGAAAATTTGCCTTCCACAATCTTTTCTATTTCCGAAATAATTTCCGGATTTGTAGAATTCATATCCGCAATTTTGAAAGCAACCTGCGCCTGAACTTCAGGAGGAAGGCTGTTTAGAACTTTTGCGGAACTTTCAGGCTTTAAATAAGCAAGAATTAGCGCAATAAGCTGCGGATTTTCATTTTGAAAAGATGTTGCAAGCTGAGACGGGTCTGCGTCGTTAAAGAACTGAAAAGGGTTTGTTGTGAGCAGGTTTACCAACCTGCCGAGCATGTTTTGCGCCTGTTCGACACCGTATGCCTTTTCAAGAAGGGTTCTTGCATAATTTGTACCGCCTGAAGCAAGATAATCACTGGCTAAAAAAAGTGAATGAAACTCTTCCAAAACCTGATTCAGAATTTCTGTCGGAACTTTATTCAAGCTTGCAATATCAAAAGTAATCTGTTCAAGTATATCGTCATCTTTTATGTTTTTCAAAATTTCCGAGGCAGTAGCGGGACCGAGCGCAATCAAAAGCGCTGCAACTTTTTGTCTCTGGGTCATTGATTCATATGTTAATTCTGCCATTTTTTAACTAGTCCTTGATATATGAAATTAGTATTTTTGCGGCTTCGCTCGGATCTGCCATGATGGTGTCTGTCAGGTCGCTTTTGAGTTTGTCCAGCTCAGGATTAAGTTTTGCTTCAATCTGAGGAAGAGATTCAACCTCAAATTTGTCAATCAGGTTGTCAGTAATTGTTTGCTGCTGTTCCTGATACTGTTCATCCCAGTTGTCCGTAGTATCTGTCGATTTTCCGAACAATGAGCGGAATACAAACAGAGCAACAAGACCGAGCACAAGGATAACAAACATAGGAACGAGTTTGTTTACGACAATTTCCTGAGTTCTTTCTTTTTGTATAGCTTTTGTTTCTTCGCTTACAGCTGCTGCATTTTCGTCTTTTGCTGAGAATTCAAGGCTTGTTATATTGATTATGTCGCCTCTGTTCAAGTCAGCACCGCTTGCGGAAACAACGAGTTTTTGCAGTTCATCTTTTTCTTCATTTGTCAAAATTTTATTAACAGCAACAGCAATAGTCATTCTCTTTACAGAGCCCGGTGCATAGATAATCTGTTTAATCTCTTTGGAAACGCTGTATGTAGCGGCTGTTTTTTGTTTTTGGTAATTAAGATTTTTTGGCTGTCCGGCAGCTGTCGGCTGTGGCGGAGGATTGTTTGTGCCGGTTGTAATGCCCGGACCGTTCGGGTTTGGATTTTCATAATTTTCTGTTTCGGTCTGGGAAGAAGTCATGACACCCTGCTGAGAGTCACCTACCGGCATATAACTTTCGATAGTGGAACGTGTAGAGTTGAAATCTATATCCGCACTGACCTGTACAGAAGAGTTGTCAGGACCGACTATTTTGTCTAAAACACTTTGAATTTTCTTTGCTGTTTGTGTTTCATAATTTGTTTTGTATGATTCTATATCATTAGAATTTTTTTCCATCTCATCAGACAGATTGTTTCCCGACTGATCAGTCAGAAAAACTTTTTCGGGAGTGAGTCTCGGTATGGCATATGCAACAAGATTTTTTATAGCTTTTACCTGAGATGTTTTAAGTTTGTATCCGGGTTCCAGAATAAGCATTACAGATGCAGTCGGGGCTTCGTCTTTTTCTGAAAAAACAGAACGTTCCGGATCCGCAATTTGTACACGGGCTTTTCTTATACCGCTCATTCTTTCAATAGAGCGGGTAAGTTCTCCCTGATAAATTCTTTGTTTTGTAAGTTTGTTTTTGAAATCCGTAGACCCGAGCTGCATATCGTCCAGCAGTTCAAATCCGGGAGAGGAGTCTTGAATTAAATCATTTTCTGCAACAAAAATTCTCAAATCATCCTGCATTTCCTGAGGAACGAGCACGGATTTTTTGTCTGCACTGAGTTTGTACGGATAACCGCTCTTTTTTAAACTTTCAGATACTGCTGCGGCATCCTGCGGAGACAAGTCAGAATACAAAACAGACCAGTTGGGTTCCATTGATTTCATAATGAAAAACGATGTTGCAACAAGTGTAATTGCTCCCAGTATAATTATTCCGAGCTTTTGTCCAATCTCTAAACCGCTCCAGAGTTTTGTTATGTCGTCTAAAAACAGTTTAAAATAATTTGTTTCCAACTTTTCCCCTTTGTCTCTTTTAATCCGGTTTGAAAGGCATAATTAACCTATATTAAAAATATAGACTATTTCTAAAGCCATTTCAAATATGTTAATTTACGTTAATTTCCATCCTGTCTTGACAAATATTTACATTTCTTAATGTATGTCTGATTGCATGAAAACTTGTGCTATGACATGCTTTACATGATGTCAAAGGTCTGAAACCATGTCATCGTCTGAATTGCGGATTCTTAAAAGTCTTGAAACACAAGGATTTCAAGAAAAACCGGAGAAGAAACAAAACTTAACATATCCTCATGATTGCCTTGTAAAAAGGGTTTTTGTCAATATAATAGTAAAAAAGACCTTTGGGGATTATAAAAATTAAGGGATGGGACTCTTAAAAAAAGTAAAAGGTCTTGTGTACATTCGGGAGGATAAATTAAGTGCTTAGAAGCAGAGATATGGGAAGATCTATCGCCGTAAGAAGATGGACCAATACGGCTTTAGAATGTTATAAAAGAGGATGCGTTTGCGAAGGCTGTTTTTACACTGACTTTTTTAACGGTACTTCACAAAAATGCCAGATGAAAGCATCTGTTTTGGAATTGGTTAGAGTTCTCGGCAAACCTGATGTTGATATTCCTCAGGTTCTTGCTGATTAACCCATCTATATAACTGATTTTTATGAATTTTGAACGGGAAAGATGTATAATAGTTGTATAAGTATTTTTGGATAGGGCTTTGTGACTATGTACGAAAATCCTTCTACAAAAAATTTTGTGGGCATAATGTTTACCTGCTGCAATGTCTACGGTCGTGCATATAAAAATAAAGAAGGTACTGCTTATGTCGGCAGATGCCCGAAATGTATGCAGCCGGTTCGGCTAAAGATAGGAAAAGGCGGGCTTAATTCAAGATTTTTCTACGCCGGATAGTCCGCTTTGGATGACAACTTTTTGTACCCTTATCGTCATTCTGAGGCGACAGCCGAAGAATCTATTACAAAAAGATTCTTCAGTCGTTTCACTTCTTCAGAATGACGACAAGTACATTTGCTCTTACGCTCAGGATGACGATCATATTGTCATCCTGAACTTGTTTCAGGATCTTACCGGATAGGTGATAACACAACAAATTGGTAAGATTCTGAACACAGCACTATCTCTGCTGCAAAGCATTCCTGAAGCTTCAGAATGACAACCGCCCGTCATTCCGAGGTATCTGTTGGGCAGGTGTCTTGGATTTCCTTCACGCTCAACACTGTCATTCGCTGCGCTTATATCTATATCTCTATACAGCACGCAGAAGCTTTGCTTCTGACTTAGCTTCCCTCCACTCGCACGATACTCAATCGTGCTCGCGGAGTCCTTGTGTCTCACTCCCCGGGTTGTACCCGTCCGGAAATCCGCTATGCCCAACCTACGGAATTAATGTAATAAAAAAGATCCTTCGGGTTTCACCCTCAGGATGACGAATGTAAACACGTCATTCTGAGGGAATGAAATGACCGAAGAATCTAAAACAGGGTTTCCGATAAGTCAACCCAATCTTTGTTAAAAGAATTAATTAGCTTTATTTTAAATTCTCTTTTTTTGCCTTTTAGATATTTTTCGCGTTCAATTGCTGAAACAATACTATCAATTTGTTCAAAGTATACCAGTTTCGTCAAATTATACCTTTTACTAAATCCGTCAACCAGCTTATTTTTATGTTCGTATATTCTTTTTGCCAGATTAGAGGTTACTCCAATGTATAATGTAGTATTTGTGTAATTTGTCAATATGTATATATATGCAGAATTATTCTTGTTCATAGAATAATCATAACATACTGTTCAATATATTATTCGTCAGACTTGGATGGCAACCGTAAATACGTCATTCTGAGGGAACGCAGTGACCTAAGAATCTAAAAAGCAGAAGATCCTTCGGGTTTTCACCCTCAGGATGACGAATGTAAACACGTCATTCTGAGGGAATGAAATGACCGAAGAATCTTTTTTGATAAATTATGTAAACATAAATATAAGATGGATTATCAATCCTGTAATTGCAAATAATAATGCTTTAAACTTTTCATATACATATGTATAACCATACTTTGTCAGATTAGATAATTAATCATACAAAAGATATGATAATGTCAGATACAATAAAAAATTAAAGAAATGACGATAGACAGAAAATTAATGAGAAATGGAAATGGCTGGGCATTAAGTATAAATGCAACTATATTGGGGCTTCTGGATGTCAATCCGGAAGTTGATTTGATTAGATATACAATGGTAAAAGATAAATTGATAATTCAAAAATGTCGAGATGTAAAAAAATATTCAAATGAACAAAATAATCTATAGCCTGCTTATTATATTCACAATAAATCTTTGCGCAAACGCAGAAACATACAATTCATCCTGCTACTCGGACATGGGGATAATATTGTTCGAGAAAAATTCGTGATAAGGAGCACTCTGCCGAATAAAAGCTGACTAAAAGTCAGGTTTTATGAGAGGAAGACGTGAACGAATTTTTGGAGTGACATATTGAAAAGGTGAGTCTTTGAGCTTCGAAGGCTCGAAGCGAAAAAGACGACACTAGATTAAATATTCAAACACAACATTCCCTCAAAGCTCCGCAAGTAGAAATGATAATACATCTTCAAACATAGATGTTTCAAAACTCAAAAAGGGTGAAGCTTCCATGCACAATATCTTTAGCCTGATTGAGCTTGGTGATGCGGGAATTGATACTGCGGCAAAAAATGCAGACATCAAAAAGATTAGTTACATTGATGTAAACGAGAGAATGGTTTTCATCTTCTGGAGAAAAGTTACAGTTAATGTTTATGGTGAATAATTACACAAAAAAGCCTCTTGCGAAAGCAGAGGCTTTTTTGTGTACAACAGCTATTTTCTAGTTGCCTGCCATCTGGCTTGCAACTTCTTCAGCAAAGTTGTCCTGTCTTTTTTCAAGACCTTCACCCAATACGTAACGGATGAATGATTTTACTGTCAATTTGCCTTCGCAAAGCTGAGCAACTGTTTGATCCGGATTTTTTACAAACGGCTGTTCAAGAAGACATTTTGAAGCCATCAGTTTGTTGATTCTGCCTTCAACAATTTTTGCTCTGATATTTTCAGGTTTTTTTGCGAGGTCTTCTTTACCCATTTCAATTCTTGTTTCTTCATCGATTACTGACTGAGGAATTTCTTCTCTTGAAACAAATTCCGGAGCGTTTGATGCGATGTGGAGACAAATGTCTTTTTCAAGAACTTCATCAGCTTTGTCTGTGTTGAGCAATACACCGATTTTTCCGTTGTGGATGTATGTTGCGGGGTTGCCTTCAACGATTTCAAATCTTCTGACAGTGATTTTTTCACCGATAGTAGCGATTTTTTCTTTGATAATATCTTCAATTTTTTTGCCGCAAACTGTGCAAGTAGAAGCCAGAAGTTCTTCAACAGAAGCAGGTTTTGTTGCTACAATTTGTTTTGCAAGATTTGAAACAAGTTCTTTGAATTCATCATTTTTTGCTACAAAGTCTGTTTCACAGTTTACTTCGATGATTGCGCCTGTGTTTCCTTCAACATAAGAACCGATTAAACCTTCAGCAGCTATTCTGCCCATTTTCTTTTCAGCAGAAGCAATACCTTTTTGACGGAGGTATTCCATAGCTTTTTCCATATCACCATCGCTTTCGGTGAGAGCTTTTTTTGCATCGAGAATACCGGCACCGGTTTTTTCTCTGAGTTCTTTTACCATAGCAGCAGTTACTGTCATAATTTTATCCTCTCTGTATATTTTTTAATAAACCTAAGATGTCATTTCAGAATTGTTTCAGGGTCTATCCATATTTTTCGTAAGATGCTGAAACAGGTTCAGCATGACATTTAAAAAAAGCAGGCAGGATAACCTAACCTGCTTTTAAATTTTTTGATTAAGCCTCAGCCGGAGCTTCTTCTTTTTCTTCTTCAGCAGGAGCTTCAACGCCTGCATCTTCAGCTTTGATAGTTTCAGCTTTTGAGCCTACAGCTTTGTTTTCTCTGAGTTGTTTTCCTTCAAGAACAGCATCTGCAAGTTTTGAAGCAATCAACTTGATTGAACGGATAGCATCATCGTTTCCGGGGATGATGTAGTCTATTCCGTCAGGATTTGCATTTGTATCAGCAAGACAAATTACCGGAATGTGGAGTTTGTTTGCTTCTGCAATAGCAATGTCTTCTTTTTTCTGGTCAACTACAAAGATAATGTCAGGCATACCGCGCATTTCTTTGATACCGCCGAGTGTTTTTGAGAGTTTTTCAAGTTTCTTTGTGATTTGAACAACTTCTTTTTTCGGAAGTTTTTCAATGTGACCTGAGTTTACAAAGTCTTCAAGTTCTCTCAATTTGTTAACTCTGCCTCTGATAGTTTCAAAGTTTGTCAACAAACCGCCTAACCATCTTCTGTTGATATAATACATACCGCATCTTTCAGCTTCTTGAGCAACAACATCAGATGCTTGTTTTTTTGTACCTACGAAAAGAACGTTTTTTCCTCTTGCTGCAAATTCTCTGACGATTGCATAAGCTTCGTCCAATTTGTCAGAAGTTTTTCTTAAGTCTAATACATAGATTCCGTTTCTTGCACCGTAGATATACGGTTTCATTTTGGGGTTCCATCTTTGAGTCTGGTGTCCGAAATGTACACCTGCTTCAAGTAAATCAATCATTGATGCTACCGGCATCGATTCTCCTTTCCTGATTGCAAGCCTTGATTTTGAACAAGCAATCATTTTCTTGCGGATTTTAACATACTAGGAAGGGTGTTTTGCCTTTAAGACGTGCTCTTCAGCCCCGACTTGTTCCGTCTAAAATCCAATTACTGTACTACAATAAAAATTATAACCCAAACAAAATATTAGCCAACATGGGTTTTTGAAGCTTTTATATTGCTTAACAAAATTGTTCGAGAAAAATTCGTGATAAGGAGCACTCTGCCGAATAAAAGCTGACTAAAAGTCAGGTTTTATGAGAGGAAGACGTGAACGAATTTTTGGAGTGACATATTGAAAAGGTGAGTCTTTGAGCTTCGAAGGCTCGAAGCAAGGACTCCGTTAAGGGTTGACTAAATGTCAAGCCTTAATGGACGGGAAGACGACACTAGATTAAATTAATATCAATTGTTGTCTATATAGAGTCTTTTGTCATTAATAATTTTATCCACATTCAAGATATTGTATACCTTTTTGTCTATATATGCTTCCGCTTTGATATACAAATTGTCTAGAGCCATATCATTTTTTTGTTCAATAGCTTCTTTCGAAATGTTGATGATATCCAGAATGTCATCAACAAGAAAAGCAAGTTTCAATTCCGAAGATTCTATTACAATAATTTTTTTGTCCTGATCTTTTATCTCGTGGTTATTCTCTTCATCTTTCGGCGGCGCCAGTGCAATAAAATCTTTTAGATCCAAAACCGTATAAAAGTTTCCTTTAAGGTTAATTATTCCTCTTATATAGTTTGGAGTGTACGGTATTTTTGTTATGGGATAATTTTTGGGCGAAACCAGCTCTTTGACAAATAGTGAATAGATACAATACGTATGGTTTTGCAGTTTTAAAATAATATACTGGTCTTTTCCGTATATATCCGTTTCAAGATTCATTTCAGGAAGTTTTGCTATATCATGTGCTCTTTTTTGAAGAACACACAAAGAATTTTCGTCTTTTGGAAAAAGTTCCGAATAGTTTGTTGTATTTTCATTGAACTGGGCTTTTTTTATTACTGCTTCCAGCTGGTCAATACTTATTATATTCACAACATTGTCATCAATTTTATAAAATGTTCTGACTATATTGTTTACGTTTTCTCCCATTACTCTTTGTATTTGTGCCGGTACAGCCGTAAAAAAGTCCGTAATTTCATCTACTATTATTGCAAACAGCGACTCATCGCCTTTTATGATTATTACTTTATTGGACAGTTCATAATTTTTCTTTGGAAGAGACAGAATTTTTCTGATATCTGCTATGTTGATAAACATGTCGTTGTAATTCAAAATTCCGACAATAAACTCCGGAAGTCGCTGCGGATCATTTATCATCGGCAGAGCAGTAATTTCGAGAACATTTTTTGCATTCATTGCATAAATTTTGTCATCGAGTTCAAAACACAAATGCAAATTATCGGCATCATCAATTGTAAGTAGAGATTTTTTTAGTTCCATTAATTTTTCCAATGAAATAACTTTACATCTTGGCGCAACTGCGAATTTGTACTAGAATGATTATATTGCATTTTTAGCGAAATAAAAAGTTTTTTCTCAGGAATTAGTAAGGATAAAAAAATGAACAGCAGTGAAGAGTTGAATTACAGAAAAAAATCTGACATAAAATTTATGCTTGATGTACTTTTTCTGGTTATTTTGATGATTTTGGTTATTGTAACCTCTTTGAAAGATGCCTGGTCAGCATGGGTGGTTGTTGTTATTTCTTTATTGTTTATGGCATATCTCGGACAGTATATATGGACGAGAGAATGGCTGATGAGCGAACTTCGTAAAGATATCGGTGAAAAAGACAAAAAAACACAAAAGTCTGCTGAAAAAATTATGGATTTGGTCGTTTCTCAGAAAAATTCGCTAAAAAAATATGAATCATCATCAATTCAGGCTGCTTCAAATGTTGAAAAGCTCAAATCATTGTCTTTTACTTTGAAACAGAACTCAAAAGAACTGCTGTATAAAATATCGCAATCTCTGAAAAATACCGACATAGAACAAAAACCTGTTCAGGCAAATATTGATAAAATGATAGTACTAAAACAGCGTATTCAGATTATTGCGGAATTAATTCTTGAACTGAGCGAGTATATTCAGCAAATCGGATCTATTATCGGTTTGGTCGAGGATATAGCGGAGCAGACAAACATGCTTGCTCTGAATGCGGCGGTTGAGGCGGCAAGAGCAGGTGAACACGGCAAAGGGTTTGCTGTTGTTGCCGGTGAAATCAGAAAACTGGCTGATGAATCCAAACAGGCAACCACAAAAATCAGCTCTCTTATCAATGATATTCAGCACACAACAAACTCCACCGTTATGGCGACGGAAGAGGGTAGCAAAGAGATTGAATCAGGAGTTAAACTTGCCGGAAATATTGAACAAAACTTTAACATATTGAATGAAGCATTGGATAATATGATGAAATTTATTGAGAATGTTTCTTTCAACTGCGAAAATCAGGAAAAAATCTCTGTAGAAGTTGTGAAAAACCTCAAAGAAAATGCAGAAGATTTGTCTGATATTTTGAACAATGTCAACAGAAATATTGAAAATATAAATGACCTGAAAAACCTATGAATTGTCCGAGAAAATTTTGCGATAATGAATGTGAGCAAAATTTTTGAGCGTCATTTGAAAAAGTGAGCAGGTGGCGGCTGCGTTGAGCCGGCGACAACTGCGACACTAGATTAGATTATAAAAGGATAACGGAGCTGCTGTAAATTAAATGGATTTTTTGCCCGAAGAGTTTGAAGAAATTTTGAATATATTCAGGGGTGAAACTGAAGAAATCATCCAAAAACTGAACAATAATCTTTTGCAGCTTGAAAATGATCCGAACAATCCCGAAACCCTCGTGTATCTTTTCAGAGATGCTCATTCTCTAAAAGGTGCGGCAAGGATGATAGGTTTCAACAATATCCAGCGTCTTGCCCACAAAACCGAAGATGTTCTTGGTCTTGCAAAAGAAAACAAAATCACAATAAACAGAGAAATATCAGATGCTCTGTATAAAGCAATGGATTTGTTGTCAGAGCTTATTCAACAGTCCGTAAAAATTAAGAAAGAATATTATACGGATGAAATTCAAGAACAGATAAACAATATTGATGCTCTGATAGACAAGTATCAAAAACCTGAGACAAAAGACCCCCCGAAAGAAGAAAAAAAACCGTCTGTTCCAAATCCGGCAAAAACAATTTTGTCAAAAAAAGCAAAAGAATTTACACAAAACGTTCTGACAATAAATGCCCTGATATCGGAAGCATATTTGCTTTTGACAAATATGAAGGGAGATGGCTGTTCTTCGTATATTGAAACATTTGAAGATACTATCAAACAACTTAAGGAAAAATTCGAGACAACAAGCTATTTTGATATAAAAAATGAGATTGATAACATATCAACAAAAGTTGATTTTGTAGTGCACAATTCCAACGTGCTCACGGACGATGAGATCAGAGAAATTGAAGACAAACTCAAAAACATTGTAAATTCCCTGAACAAAATCTATGCCCAGCTGGGTATAGAAAATTTTGATTATAAAAAGGCTGTAGAAGAAAAAATTCAAAAACAGGGTTTTGAAAAGACGGAAGAAGAACTTTTACCTCCGTCGGAAACACCTGAAATATATCAAAAATTAGAAGAAATAAAAAACGGAATAAATGAACTTGAAAAAAATCTGTCGCATGTTCCCGATCTGCGAAAACTGCTCGATACAGTGATTGATTTGAGTGCAAACAAAGAAGTTGCTGATATTTCACACAAAATTCAAGAAATTTTGGATATTCTGAAAAAAAGCAATACCCTTCCGGAAAAAGAGATTATTCAAATTATCAGGCAGAGTTATGTGGCTGTTGAAAAAATGATAGTTGATACAAAAGAAGAAGCGGATGACACCTCTCTTGTTCTTCAAAGGCTTGATATTATAAAACAGATGCTTGATATTAATACGACGGTAAATCCGCTCAACAATATCAGTGCAACGCTTGATGAGTCTTCTTTGCCCGTAAAAAAGGCTCAAGACTTTTTTAACTCGTTTGAAACCACATCAATCAGAACACTGCGTGTTGATTCAAAAAAACTTGACAGGATGGTTAACCAGATAGGCGAACTAATCATTGCAAGGATAAAACAGAAAAAAAATATTGCGGAGCTTGAAAAAATTCTGGCTGATATTACCGAATTAAAAAACTTTAATAACAAGTCTCAGAGTTTTATAAAATACTATGACAGAAAATACCTGAACTATGAAGGTCCGATTGACTATACGGCGTTTTCTGTGTTCAGCAAGCAGATTTTCTCTATATTGCAGGAAAATTCTTCCAAAATTCTAAAACTTAACAACAGACTTTTAAATTTGCAAAAATCCGTTGATGAAGAAGATACAAAACAATCTCTTATTGTTACGCAGCTTGAGGGAATGATAAAAAATATTCGTGTTCTGCCTCTTGCAACAATATTCCACATGTTCCCGAGAATGATAAGAGACATATCACGGGATACGGGAAAAGATATTGAGCTTTTGATTTCGGGAAGTGAGACCAGTGCTGACAAAAAGGTTATTGAAGAAATCAAAGCGCCTTTGATGCATATTATCCGAAATTCAATAGATCATGGTATCGAAACGCCGCAGGAGCGTATTGCTGCCGGTAAACCGCCAAAAGGCAGAATATATCTTATAGCAAAAAGTCTTCAAACAAAAATAATAATTGAAGTCCATGATGACGGTAGGGGAATTGATCTCAAAAAAATTGTTAAAAGAGCACTTGAAAAAAATCTGATTACGCAAAAAGAAGCTGATTATCTTAGTGATGAGCAGATTATGAATATAATTTTCTGGCCCGGATTTTCAACAGAGCAGGTTGTGACAGAAATCTCCGGAAGAGGGGTCGGGCTGGATATTGTGCAAACCAAGATATCACAGCTCAACGGCAGCGTAAAAGTCTTTTCTATACCAAATCAAGGTACAAAGATTACAATCGAACTGCCTATATCTATGTCTACTCTTAAAGCATTTATTGTAGAAGCTTCCGGACAGCTTTTTGCAATTTCCATGACATCTATAAAGAATGTTATGTGGATAAATGAAAAAGATATCTATATCAGAAATTCTTCAAAAACAATTATGCATGAGGGCAAAAACATAAATGTGTTTTACCTGAGTGAACTAATGGAGCTCCCTCCGACAGAGACAGAAGAAAATCCGCAAAAAACCATTGTTCTTACGGAGATTGAAAACAGTTTGATGGGAATAATTGTGGATAGAATTTTGGGAGATCAAAATATTCTGCAGAAGAAACTCGATCCTCCGATTATGAAACTCAAAAATATCTCCGGTATTACCACTCTTGCAAACGGGGAGGTTTGTCTTATTCTTAACTTGAATGAATTGTACAAAACTACTTACACTCCTGTTGAAAAACCGCTTGTCCCGATACAAAAACAGTACGAAGAAAAAGAAAACAAAGACTACAAAATTTTAATTGTAGATGACTCTATTACAACAAGAGAATTGCTCAAAAATATCCTGACACACTGGGGATATGACTTTGCAATGGTAAAAAATCCGAAAGAAGCATTTGAGCTTTTGTACAAAGAAGATTTTGATTTGATTCTTTCAGATATGGAAATGCCGGAAATGGATGGAGGTATGTTTGTTAAAGAACTTAAGGCTCATCCGAGATTTAGGCATATTCCGGTTGTGATAATATCTTCATATGACACTGATACAATAGCCAGAGATATTGCGGATGCGGATGGGTTCATCAGAAAATCAAACTTTAACCAGGATGAACTGCTCGACACGATAGAAAAACTTCTGGATTCTCAAAAAAATGGCAGATAAAAAAAAACCTACAATAGAAGAACTTTTTGAAAAGTACGGCGAAAGAAAAGAACATGCAAAACAGGTTGAGCAATATGCCGAAAAACTTTTTGATGCACTTAATCAGGGTATTTGTTCTTTTTCCGCAAGAGAAAAGGAATATCTGAAAGCAGCTGCATTTTTGCATGATATAGGTTATGCAGTTGAAAAAAAAGCCCATCACAAACACACAATGAATCTTATTTTGGAAAACGGAATTTCAGGTTTTGATGATGAAGAGACAATGCTGATTGCAAATATTGCCAGATATCACAGATCTTCTCTCCCGAATGAAGAAAAACACAAAAGATTTGCGAGTCTTGATCCTGAAAAAAAACAGCTTGTAAAACAGCTCGGATCTATATTGAGAATTGCAGACGGTATGGATAAACCGGATAAAAATCTTATACTCCGTATAGAGGCTGAAGAAACACCTCAGAGCATAAATTTTTATCTTAAAACAATCGGATTTAAACCAAAATTGAAAATGGCACAGGCAAAAAGCGATATGTTTGAAGAAACGTTCAAAAAAAAGGTTAACTTCTTTTTTATGTAACAGTGAATTGAAATATGAATAAAAATGTGCTAAACAATATGTATATATTCGAATTACGGAGGTTATATGTTTAAAAGTTCAAATCCCATGCTTGCAAAAATGGATAATAATATCGCAGAAGGTATGATTTCCTCAGCACCGATGACAGTAAACGGAACCATAACAAAGGCATTTGTTTTGATATTGATTGCTGCAGTTGCGGGAGCAGCAGTTTTTTATGAAGCTCTTATGGGCTATACGGACAAAGTGATGATGATTATGGGCATATCTCTTTTAGTGGGTGCTGTTACCGGTCTTGCTGCATCTTTTTTGCCGAAGATTGCAAAATTTTTGGCGCCCGTGTATGCGTTTTGTGAAGGCGCTTTGCTTACGGGTTTGTCCTTAATGCTTGAAGGGCAGTTTCCGGGTATAGCGGTTCAGGCAATCTGCGGTACAATGCTTGCCTTTGCGGTTATGCTTGTTTTGTATAGAACAGGTGCCGTCAGAGCAACAGAAAAATTCAGAGCAACTATCATGTCTGCGCTGGTTACAATACTTATTCTGTATTTAATCAATATTGTCGGCTCATTTTTCGGTTTTCAAATACCTTTTGTAACAGGTTCCGGACCGATGAGTATTTTGTTCAGCGGAATTGTTGTTCTTGTTGCATCATTCAGTTTGATTTTGGATTTTGATTTTATTGAAAAAGGTCAGGCATCAATGCTGCCAAAAGATTTTGAATGGTACGGCGCATTTGGTCTGATGGTTACACTTGTTTGGCTTTATATAGAAATTTTGCAGCTTCTTGCAAAGTTAAGAGACAACTAGTTTTATATTCTGGACTCTGAAACGACCGAAGGATCTATAGAAAGTAAAAGATCCTTCGCTTTATTGTCTTGGATTATTGGCGCTCACGAAAAGCGTGGTTTTCGTTCGCATGGGCAGCTTTGTGCCCGCCAAAATCCGC
>CALVEJ010000008.1 GCA_944326535.1 Candidatus Gastranaerophilales bacterium
TCACATGGCTGTTCGCTCGTCTGTTTCACAGACTCGACTCCACAGCCGCACAAAATCCGCCTCTTGGATTATTGGCGGTTCAAAAGTTTTAGCACTCTGCTTTGATTTGCTTCGCAAATCTCGCTTCGTCAAACTTTTTCACAAGACGGCATTCCCTCATTTCATTCGGTCAGCCTTGCCAAAATCCGCAAAAAAAAGCTCTAATTTAACATTAGAGCAATACTTTTAATAGGAAGGGAAGGTTAGGAAGTTAGGTAGGTTAGTTAGTGTGAAAGTGTCTCGTCTATTTTTATTAGGTTTATTAAAATCTCGTTTAGTTTATTTAATGCTTACATATATATAAAGTATATACAAAGTTCAAAATTGCAGACATGAGTATATACTGTTACATTTCTTTACAAATGTAACAGTATAATTGCTCTATTCCCTTGTAGTATTGCTTTATATGTCTTCCGACAGATTTGTAATAGTTATGTGATGGAGTCTTTGATAGAATTCTTCAATGCTCATTTCTGTAAGTTTTGATGTATCGTGCGGGTCGCACAACAGAACTTTACCGTCCTTTATTGAATCAAGCCTGTATGCATGATCATCTTCGCCGGGTTCATCTAGAGACGGTATAATTATATTGTCAGGATTGTTCAAATATTTATTCAATAACTTCTCATCCAATTTGCCGTTTTGATTGTTTCCGTAATTTATCCTGATAGTGTTTTCAAAATTGCCAATTGAATATGTAGTGGACTTTTTGTCTGTCAAAACGCTTATTGCATTGCTTGGAAATCCCCCGTGAAGTTCATATCCTTCATTTTGATTAATTCCGGATCCGCCTATATAATTTACAGAATTCTTATCACGCAAATTTCCTTTTCCTGTATCTATCAATTCACGTCTGAATTTTTCGAATGCCATTTCTATTGCAATTACATCTTTGTCTCCGAGTGAAAATCTGTTTTCTTTTATTGCGTTATTGATGTCTTCATCTGAAAACGTGTATGTTTTATTTACTCCTTTTAAATTTATTGTTATGTTTCCGTTTTCATCTGTTTGTATAATATCTTTAAGTTCCTTTTCTCCTTCAGGACTATTGGCAATACCACTTACTGAGGACAGAAGCCAGCAGTCACCGATTGATCCTTGCTGAAATCCGCTAATTGTTCCGTCTGCTTTGTCTGCTACTGTATCTCTCAGTAATTTTACTTTTCCGGTAAGTTCAAATGTTTGTTCTTTTTCATTCCATTTGTATTCTGTCATTCCGGAAAATGGATCTGACGGATTAATATATTCTTCAAATATTTTTTTCAGAACATTATCACCTTCGGCGAGTTCCGGGATATATCCTCTGGTTTTGTAAAGACCATCCTTGTCTTTTCTCAGCCCGTATCGTCCTGCTTCATATTCTTCTTTGCTCAGACCGTCGCCAAAATCGGAATAGTATTTTCCGTTTCTTGTGTAATAACCATTTGACAGCACTTCTGTTATATTCGATGTTTCAAATTTGTCGGTTTTATAGTTCCAGGTTACATATTCTTTTTTTGTTTCTGTTCCGTTTTCTGTTTTTACCGCTGTTTCTTTTATATATATGTTTTCTTTAGCCGTTTTTTTGTATCCATAAAAGTCTGCAAAGGCATAATGAGCATTAATCTGAGCGCCGACACCTATAGCAGTTAAATTCTTTCCGTCCATATATGCAATTGTTTTCTCTTTGTAAGGGACATTGCTTGTTACTTTTTTGTATGTTCCTTCTGCATCAATATAGTTTCCGTTTGGCAAAACAAGTTGTGGTTTTCCTGCTTTTACAAATTTATTTTTTTCTGCATCCCATTTGAGATATTTATCTTTTTTTTCATCATAAAAATATATAGGAATTTCAGTTGATTTGTAACCTTTTTCCCTTGCAATAAGTTCCATTTCTGACGGTTCTTTATTTGGATTGTCATCTGAAATGATTTCTGTTCCGAAAGTACTGATATTTGACGTGTTTGTATTATGCAATGTATCGGATGAATTTAGAACATTGCCGTTCGAAATTAAAAAATTATTTGATATGTTTAATGAAAACAAACTCATGCAATACACCATATACTCGTACTTACATATATATAAAAAATCTTTTTTGTTCTTGTTTTCAGTATACAAAAATATGTTTACAATCTTTACAATTGATTAATTATTAAGAAATATTAATAAAGTATATATCATACACTTAAAACAAATATTCTTGATATATTTGACTTTGAGGTTGTTTGTGACTAAACTTGTTAATGAAAAAGTATATATCAAAAAATTTTTTTTTGATAAACTAGCAAAAAAAAATTACTTTGTGTTTTTAAGCATGACGAAGAACACGAATGAGATAAAATATAAATTTCCGGAGAGAAATAATGACAGATATTAACAATAACGTAAATTTGAATAATGTTAGAAGCTCATATACACCGAGCTTGAAAAAGGATGACTCAAAGTCTAAGCAGGTACAAGAAGAATTTTTGCCTACAGAATTTCTTCAAGACGGTACAAATGCTGCTGAAGCATATGGACGTGTGCTTGTTAGCCAGTCAGAAAAAATTGACAATCCTGAAACGGTAAAATGTGTTAAGGATTCTGTTGATTTCTTTATCAACAATCCTGAACTTGCTTCTGCTGCATTAAAAGCAAGTGATGATGCTTACGAATTATTGGATGCAGAAGGCTGTGAACATTCTTATGAAAAATCTTGCTGCGGAAGTTTGGATGCAGCTTATAACAGAGTATAGTTTTTTGTAAAAATAGCCGAAACTTTGCAATTATAGTATAATCCACCTATGGATGATTTGTTGTCACTTAATAATATTTCTATAATTTATAATGATGACGTGCAGGGCGCTTTTGATGTAGCTGTGTACACAAAATCTATTTTTGAAAAAAACGGATTGTGTCCAGTTATTGTTAAATCTTTTGAACCGAATAAGGATACAACTTTTGCTATCAGTATAGGCGGTGATGGTACGCTGCTCAAAGCAGCACGGTTTTATGCTCCTTTAAATGTACCTGTATTTGGGATAAATATGGGCAGATTGGGATTTTTGGCTCAGGCAAACATTGACGAGATTGAGTGTGCCGTTGAAATGCTTTTGAAAGGACAGTATAAAATTCAAAAAAGAATGATGATAGAGTCATTGAACTGCGGCGGAATGCTTGCATTGAATGATGTTGTTATCAAGGGAGACAGCTTTTCAAGAACCTCAAAGCTTTTTTTGTCTGTAAATGACAGCGTTGTTTGTGATTATCTTGCGGACGGTATTATTGTTTCTACACCAACCGGCTCTACTGCTTACACTTTATCTGCCGGAGGACCTGTTGTTTCTCCGGATTTGGAAGCACTGGTAATCGTACCTATTTGTCCTCATACCCTTACATCCAGACCGCTTGTTATTCCTGCTGAGGAGAAAATAACAATAACCAGCTGTAACTCATGTTCTATGCTGAAAATGTCTGCTGACGGTCAGCAAACTGTTGATGTTGCGGCTGACAAGAAGATACAGATACAAAAAAGCGGTATTATGGCAAAATTGGTAATACTTGAAAAAGAAAATAATGGGTTTTATTCTATTCTTAGAGAAAAGTTGCAGTGGGGAGTTGCACCGGAGCGATAGATGATAAAAACACTGGAGATAAAAGATTTTATAATTATAGATGAGCTGAAACTTGAATTCGACATGGGTTTTAATGTAATTACAGGTGAGACCGGAGCAGGTAAAAGTATTATCATTAATGCAATTGATCTGGCTTTTGGTGCAAGGGCAAGTAAAGAACTGATTAAAACCGGCTCAAACAGAGCAATTATAGAGCTGGTTCTTGAAATTGATAAAAATTTTCCTGATAAATTCTTCTCTGATTACGGCATAGAACGCTTTGGCGGCGAAATTGTTCTCTCCAGAGAAATCACTGAAGCAGGTTCAAGATCCAGAGTAAACGGTGTTATGGTCACACAGGATGTGATTAAAACGCTGCGTGAGTCTGTGATTGATATTCACAATCAGCATATGACATATACCTATATCCAGCCCAAATACCATATCTCTTTGTTGGACGGATACGGGGATTTTTCTCATCAGGAACTGCTAGGAAAATACAGATCTGTTTTTGTTGAATATACTGATGTTCTAAAAAAACTTGAAGATGCCAAAAATGCATCTCAAAAATCCGAACAACAGGTCAATTTTTTGAAATTTCAAATTGATGAGATTGAAAATGCAAGAATAGACGATATAGAAGAGGATAAAAAATTAGAGGAAGAGTTGAATATATTGTCTAATGTTGAAAAGCTGAAAGAGCTTACTTATTCTTCATACTGGGCAATGTACGGCGATGATTCTTGTATTCTTTCCGCTCTTGGAAGAGTCAAGTCAAATATTTCAAAAGCTGCGGAAATGGATTCTAGCCTTTCATCGTATGAGTCCGAGTTAATCAATGCTCAGGAAACTCTGCGGGAACTTTCTTCAAATTTGCGTAATTATTCTGAAGCAATGGAACTAGATGAACAGCGTTTGGATCAAGTTCAGCAAAGACTTGATGAACTTGATAAAATTAAAAGAAAGTATGGCTCAACTCTTGAAGCTGTACTTGAGAACTATGACAAATTTGTTAGTGAATATAATTCTATTGAGTTTTCTCAGGAAGAAATTGAAAAACTTGAAACAAAAAAAGCCGAACTGCTGGATATGTTAAGGGCTTCTGCAGATGAACTTTCTGTATCAAGAAAAAAACTTTCAACCGCTCTTTCCGATTTGATAAGAGTTCAGCTTGAGCAGCTTGATATGCCGAAGGTTAAGTTTGAAATAGACATAAGCCCCTGTGAATATACTCAGTCAGGGGCGGACAATGTGGAATTTTTGATATCTACAAATATTTCCGAAGAACCTAAACCCCTTGCCAAAATTGCATCAGGCGGAGAAATATCAAGAGTTATGCTTGCAATAAAAACTATTTTTGCTGATTCTGACAATATTAGTACAATAATTTTTGATGAGATAGATACCGGTATTTCCGGCAATGCATGTCAGGCTGTTGCTCAAACTATTACAAAACTAGCTAAATCTCATCAGATTATCTCTATTACACATCAGCCTATTATTGCGGCAAAGTCAGACAGACATTTCTATGTGGCAAAAACACAAGATGAACAAACCAGTGTAAAAGTCTATACACTCGATGAAAAAAACAAAATAAAGGCTATAGCAATGCTTGCAGCAGGAGAAATTACGGATGATTCCGTGAATTTTGCAAAGCAGTTGATTTACAATTGATTTGAATAATCAAAAATGCAGTATAATAGCAGTATGCTCATACAGTATATTGCGGAATATTTGGAATATCTTCAGGCAGAAAGGGGTCTTGCTCAAAATACGCTGGATGCGTATAGACGTGATTTGAGCTCTTTTTGTGATTTTCTTCTTGTTCAGGACTCAATAGATGATTTGTCGGGTATAAAACGATCGCATATAAATCTGTTTTTGAAAGAATTGCATGATAAAAATTACAGTATGACGAGTGTTACAAGAAAAATAGCGGCAATAAGAGGCTGGTTCAGATGGCTTTTTTCTACAGATATCATTGCTCAAGATCCAAGCCTTGGCGTTGAACTTCCAAAGTTAACGAAAAAACTCCCGAAAGTTATGTCTGTTGCGGAAATAGAAGCAATTTTAAAAAACAATTTGACAGATATAGAATCGGTCATAATGGAACTGCTGTATGGCGCGGGGCTGCGGGTATCAGAACTTGTGGAGTTGAATGTAAATAATATTGATTTGGCATCCAGATATGTAAGATGTTTTGGTAAAGGCTCAAAAGAGAGAATTATTCCTATAGGAGAAAAGGCAAAAAAAGCGGTTTTAAAATACCTTAAAGACAGAGAGTTAATTCTGAAAAGGTATAAGATAGACTCAAAAAAGTTTTTGATAAAAGAAAACGGACATTTTGTAACAAGACAGGACGTATATGTTTTTATAAGAAAACAGGGAGAACTGTTGAAAAAACATATTTCTCCTCATACACTCCGCCACAGCTTTGCTACGCATATGCTTGAAAATGGTGCTGATTTGCGTGTTGTACAGGAGCTTTTGGGACACAGTGATGTATCAACAACACAGCTTTATACACATGTAAGCAAAAAACGTTTAAAAGATGTATATTTCGCCATTAACGGATAGGTCTGCTGTCAGACAGTTTTAGTACTGCCTTAAGTGCAATCAAATCTTCATATGCGGCACCTGCTTCCGCAAGTTCTTCAGCATTTATGCCGAAAAGACTAATGATATCTTTCGTTGTATCGCCAAAATCGTTGTTTTTTATATTCTTTATTACATCTTTTATTGCTTTTTCCCGGGAAAAAGCCGGACCGCTTGGATTAACGGGCGATCCTGCTGTTACGATATTACGAAAGTTTCTTTTTTTTGCTTTTCCCATATTTACTTGTTACAAGATGCTTTTAGGTATTCATCAATAGCTTTTGCTGCACGTTTGCCTGCACCCATGGCATTTATGGCATTTGATTCTCCGGTCGGAGCAACATCTCCGCCTGCGTAGACTCCGGGAATTGTAGTCTCGCCTGTCTGCTCGTTTACGACAATGTAACCGCGGCTGTTTGTTTCGAGATCAAGTCCTTCTTGTTCTGCTGATTTTTGTATAATCGGGTTTGGACCTGTTCCCAGTGCAACAATTACTGCATCAAGATCTATGGTGACAGATTCTCCGGTTGGGACAGGACGTCTTCTTCCCGAAGCATCAGGTTCACCAAGTTCCATAATGTCAAACTTCATCGCTTTAACCCAGCCGTTTTCTCCTAATATTTCGGCGGGTGCATGCAAGAATTTGAAAACAACGCCTTCTTCTTTTGCGTGTCTAATTTCTTCAAGTCTTGCAGGAAGTTCTTTTTCTGTTCTTCTATATGCAATAAAAACTTCTTTGTAACCGACTCTGACTGCGGTTCTTGCAGCATCCATCGCAACGTTTCCGCCTCCGATTACAGCTACCTTTTCACCTACTTTAAGAGGTGTGGGTGTGCTGTCTTCATTTGCGTGCATCAGGTTTACTCTTGTCAAAAATTCATTGGCGCTGTATACCCCGTTAAGGTTTTCACCTGCAATATGCATCATTTTGGGCAGTCCTGCACCGGAACAAAGGAAAATGGCTTTGAAACCATCCTCTTTGAGCTGATTAATTGTTATGGATTTTCCTACAATAACGTTCTTTTCAAATTTTACGCCTATTGCTTTAAGCCCGTCTATTTCTCTGTCGAGAACAGTTCTGGGAAGACGGAAAGGAGGGATGCCGTATCTTAGAACTCCTCCAAGTTTGTGCAGTGCTTCAAAAACAGTTACGTCGTATCCTGCTTTTCTTAGATCGGCAGCTGCTGTGATGCCTGCACAACCCGAACCTACTATTGCTACTTTAATTCCGTTATCTTTAATTTCTCCTGTTTTTGCATCTGTTTTGTCTCCTACATATCTTTCAAGAGCACCTATTGCAACAGGTTTGTCTTTTATTCCGAGTATGCAGTTGCCTTCGCACTGTCTTTCCTGCGGGCAGACTCTGCCGCAAACGGACGGAAGCATACTTGTTTGTCTTATTATGTCTCCGGCTTTTTGCAGGTCGTTTTCTTTAATCGCTGCTATAAAGTCAGGTATTTGAATATTAACGGGACAGCCTTTTACGCATCTTGCATTTTTGCAGTGCAAGCATCTGGATGCTTCCAAAGATGCCTGTTCATCTGTAAAATTGCTTTCAACTGCATCAAAATTTGTTCTTCTTATTTGTGGATCCTGTTCAACAGGATGCTGTCTTTCAACTTTTTCCATTATCCCTATGCTCCATAACTCACATAAAAATTATAATATAAATATTCACTTTTATCTAATCTAGTGTCACTTTTTTAAACGACTCTCAAAAATTTTGCTCTTCCTCCATTTTGACTTGATATTTAATCAACTCAAAATGGAGTCTTTCTTATCGCAAAATTTTCTCGAGCAGTTTAAACATCCAGATATTTTTTCAGCTCCCACGGAGTAACTTGTTTTCTGTATGTATTCCATTCTTTTTTCTTTGATGAAATAAATTCTTCATAAATGTAGTCTCCGAGTGCTGCTTTTGCAACGGGACTTTTTTCCATTTCCTCAAGGGATGTAAACATATTCCTCGGCAGTGATTTAATTTTTCTTTGCTTTATTTCATTGCTGGAGAGTAGAAATAAATTTTTTTCCATAGGTTTTGGAGGGTCAATTTTGTTGCGTATACCGTCAAGGCAAGTTTGAAGTATTACTGCAAAAGCAAGGTAAGGATTTGCTGCACAGTCCGGAGAACGAAGTTCAAGCCGTGTTGATTCCCCTCTTTTGGACGGTACTCTGACAAGTGCACTTCTTGTTACAACGGACCATACTATATATATTGGCGCTTCATAATCTTTTACCAATCTTTTGTAGCTGTTGACCGTAGGGTTTAAAACAGCTGTAATCCCTTTAATATTTTTAAGAATTGAACCTATTGAGTACAGTGCCTTCTCTGACAATTGGTACTCTGCTTTTTTATCGTAAAACACATTTTTTTTGCTGTCAGAAAGTGATATATTCAAATGCAGTCCGGATCCGTTTTGACCGTATATCGGTTTTGGCATAAAAGAAGCTTTGAAACCGAAATTGTCAGCAATTGTTTTTGTGACAAATTTGAAGGTAATCAGATTGTCTGCTGTTTTCAAAATATCATCATACCCGAGATCAACTTCGTGTTGAAACGGAGCTCCTTCATGATGCAGGGCATCAACCTCAAACCCCATTTCCTGTATTGCAAGTAATATTTGCAAAAGAGCATCGTCATATTTGTGGCTTTGGTTTGCATCATAATAGCCTGTCTTTTCTGCATTTTCAATAATATTGTTGTGTCCGTCTGTTTTTAAGAGAAAAAATTCCACTTCAGGACCAATCTGCATGTTGTATCCCTGCTGTTTTGCATTTTTCGCAATGCGTTTGAGATTTGAACGGGGACATCCCGCAAAAGGTGTTCCGTCTGCATTGTGAATATCACATATAAATCTTGCAGTGTTTTGTAATTTTGAAAATTTAAAAGGAAAAGTTAAAAAAGTTTCTTTGTCGGGACAAAGTTTCAGATCCATAGTCTCGTTTTCACGAAATCCGCTTATTGATGAACCGTCAAACATAACTTCGTTTTGTAATATATTGTCAATCTGGTTGGACGGCATTACAAGTGTTTTTATATGTCCGTGTATATCAACAAACTGCAAATAGATAGTCCTGATACCTTTTTGCGCTATTTGCTTCTTTATTTCTTTATCGGATAACATATGTAGATTATCGTTTATGACGTATTTTTTTGCAAGTAAATTAATGTAATATTTCTTAATAATTCTTATATAAAAAAGCAATACTTTTTGCATAATTGACTTTATATAAGTGAGAGGAATATAAAAGGTAAAACAGACTAAGAGAACTTGAGAGGGATTTTATGGAAGAAAAAGTAACTTATTCGTACAATTATTTCAATGAAGCAAAAGAAACGGACAAAAGATTGTTCGATCCGAAAATTTTGCTCAAATTACCAAAAATTAGGCTTACACTGCCAAAAATTAATTTGTGCCAGAACTTTGAACCTGCATTTTGCTAATTTTTAATAGCGTGATTTCAGGTCACTGTCGGACAAATAGTTGTGTACAGGCTTTACTCTTACGGGATAATCCGGATTTCGGCTGTTTAAAATATTTTCCAGGTTTTTAACAGCATCGTATTCTGTTCGACCGTATCCGATGAGCTTTTTTATAATGCAATTTGCTACGAATACATTACTTTTTTTATTTTTATATATAATTGCCGGATAAAGTATTGTTGTTTGCTGCATATTTTGTTCCCGTTAATATTTGCTGTTTTTCTTAACGGAATTTGTTCATTGCTTTTTGAATAACCAGAGAATATTTCATATTCTTGGATGATTTGCTTAATAATATTTAAAAATATAGAAAAGCGGGCTTTTGTTGTGATAATATTTTATAAAGCATAAAAAACGGGTGTGGACTATGAGAGGATTGAATAAATTTTATTTGTTTTTATTTACTGTTTTTCTTTCAGTAAATTCTGCATATGCAGTTGATATACCAGAAACAATGAAACAAGCTATGGCTCCTGACACTGCTGGTATGCCCAGCCTGCTTCATCTTGTTGTTTCAATGGTTGTTGTGATTGCTTTGATATATTTTACCGGATGGGTATACAGTAAATTGAATATTGTGAACCGGAACAATTTGAAAAAGCTGGCGCAAAAAGAATTTGATACTGACAGATTTACTGTTTTGCAGTCTATGTCTCTCGGACAACAAAGACATTTGTATTCTATTGAAATGAATGGAAAGGTTCTTCTTGTCGGTTCAACACCAAGTCATATAAACTTGATAAAAGAATTTGACAAAGATGATGCAGATATAGGAGAAACTGTAGAAAAGATTTTTAAAAATGAAGAACAATCGCAAAGAGAGGTAGCTTCCGTCCAAAAAGATATAAACATAGATGAAATATACAAAAAATACAAAATGTAACAGTCAGAGATAGTAATTAGCAGTAATATCTCAATCGGGAGTTGAAAGTGAGAAAAGAAGTAATCATCGGAAATAAAAAAATATCGGATAATGATCCTTGTTTTATTATTGCAGAAATTGGCATAAACCATAACGGTTCTGTCGATTTGGCAAAAAGGATGATAGATGAAGCTGTGATGGCAGGCTGTGATGCAGTAAAGTTTCAAAAACGCACAGTGACAAAAGTCTATACGCCGGAAGAACTGGATGTATACAGACCGAATTATTACGGAAGTACAAACAGAGATTTGAAAAACGGGCTGGAACTTACTTATGATGATTACAAGATAATTGATGCGTACTGTAAATCAAAAAAAATTATGTGGTTTGCTTCTTGCTGGGACAAAGATTCTGTTGATTTTATTGAACAGTTTGATGTGCCCTGCCACAAGATAGCTTCCGCTCTTTTGACAGATGATGATTTGCTTTTGTATATCAAAAAATTGGGCAAACCTATATTGTTATCTACGGGAATGAGTACTATGGACGAAATAAGACACGCAGTAAAGCTTCTTGGAGAAGACAATCTCGTGCTTTTTCACTGTACATCGACATATCCTACGGATCACAAGGAGATTAATCTCAATGTTATTTCTGCATTTAGAGAAGAATTCTCCTGTCCAATCGGCTACAGCGGACATGAAAGAGGGCTTTTGCCTTCCATTCTTTCTGTTGAATTGGGTGCTGCATCAGTAGAAAGACATATCACTGTTGACAGAACTCTCTGGGGGTCTGATCAGGCAGCCAGTCTTGAACCGGAAGGCTTGCGCAGGATGGTAAGAGATATAAGAGAAGTTAAAAAAGTTTTGGGTGACGGAGTAAAAGTTGTATATGACTCAGAGATACCCGTAAAAAATAAATTGAGAAAAGTTAAAAAGGTTACGGCAGATGTATAAAACACTTGAGCTTTCTCCAGAGATAAAACTTATAGTAAGTGATTTTGACGGTATTTTTACTGACAATTCCGTATACATTCTCGATACCGAGACAAAAATGAAAAAACTTAGTTTTAAAGATCTTATGGGAGTTGCTGTTTGTGTCAGAAACGGTATAAAACTTGCTATTATTTCAGGAGAAAAATGTCCGCAGATTGATTATGTTGCTGAAAAATTTGCTCTGGAGGATGTTCATCAGGGGATTAGAAACAAATTGCCGGTATTTCAGCAAATAAAAGAAAAATATGCCCTTTCTTCTGATGAGATTTTGTATGTTGGTGATGATATCAACGATATAGACTGTTTGAAAAGTGTTAAATATGCAATCAGTGTTTCTGAGGCGAATTACAAAGTTAAGGAGCTTCCGCATTTGCAGTATACGAAAGCAAAGGCAGGCGACGGGGCTTTCAGGGAAATAGTTGACAATCTTGTGGAACTAAAAAATTCTGTTGCTCATGTGTAATTATGAAAAATAAACTTCTAAAACTTAAAGAAAATATATCAAAACAAATAAAAAAATTTGACGGCTTTGTAAATGAATACAAAAATTCTGCCGTAAGCACCCAGATACCCAACATGGCATATATGAACTGGGGAATACAGCTGGCTGATGAGGGAAAAATAGATGCTGCACTCGAAAAATTTTATACTGCATCTTTGATGCCGAATCAACATCCGAGTGTGTACACAAATATCGGCATTGCGCTGATGAAACAGCAGGATTTTGAAGGTGCAATAAAAAATTTTAGGAAAGCCGTAAAACTTGATAAATCAAATTCAAAAGCTTATTCCATGTGGGCTGCAGCATTATCAGAAATAGGCGATTTAAAAGGTGCAATAAATATTTATAATACAGCAGAAAAGTACGATCCCAGAGACCCTGAGATTTATCTGAACTGGGGTGTATCTCTAGCTAAAGCAGGAAGAAAAACGGAAGCGGAAGAGAAATTTAAAAAATCTGCGGCCTTGAATCCGCTAAATCCCGTTACTCCTTTTTTGTGGGGATTAATATTGTTCGAGCAGGAAAAATATGACGAGGCAATAAACAAATTTAACCATTGTTTGGTTTATACGGAAAACAAATATGACACATTATATTATTTGGCACTCAGCTATTTGAAAAAATCAGATTACCAATCAGCTTCTGTTTGTGCAAAACAGGCAATGGAAATTGATGATACAAAAGTAGATCCTTATATTATACTTGCAGATTGTTATATGAATACAGGTAAAAAGGATCAGTGTCTGGAGTCTTTTGAAAGTGCAGAGCGTAATGCTCAAACAAATGCACGGTTTTACGCAAACTGGGGAATGGCACTTCAAAAATACGGAAATATCGACGATGCCAGAGAAAAGTTGTATAGAGCAATGATGATTGAACCAAATCAGGAACAGGTTTTGTTTAATCTGGGTGTTAATTTTATGCTGGCAAGGGAAAATACTCAGGCAGAGGAATTTTTTACAAAAGTTATTGCATTAAATCCTCAGAATTCTCAAGCTCTTTACAATATTGCTACTCTGGCATACAACAGAATGGATTTTGATTTTGCTTTAAAGAACTATCTCGATGCGTTTGATGCCGACAAAAAAAATTATTCAATATATTTTAATATTGCAAACTGCTATTACAGAAAAAAAGACTATGAGCAGGCAAAAGTGTATTTTAAAAAGTGTATAGAGTATTGTCCGAAATTTATTCAGGCATATTTAAACTATGCAAATATGCTTCTTGATTTGGGAGAAAATTCCGAGGCAAAGAGAAAAGCCAGAGCAGCTTTTCTTTTGGATAAAGAGTCTTCTTATACCAATTTTGCTTATGGGGTAGTTCTTTTAAAAATTGCGGAATTTGATGAAGCTAAGGAAAAATTTGAAAATGTATTAAAAATTGATCCCTCAAATGACATGGGATATTTGGGACTTTGTGAAGTGTCACTAAATTTAAAAGACTATGAAAAATGTTTTGAAAATTTGGCTATGGTTTCAAAAGACGGGAGGGAATCAAAAGAGTTTGATGAACTCGAAACAAGAACATTTTCTCATATAATAAATCTTGAAGAAAACGGAGAAAATGTTTCTCAATCCGTCTTGAATCATGCATTAGAATATTGTAATAAATTTTTAGAGAGTTATAATAACGATAAGGTACTGGCTTTTAGAAATATTTTATTGGAAAAGTATAAATTTGAGGCTAATAATAAGTGGGAATAATAGTTCAAAAATTTGGCGGCACATCTGTCGCAGATACAGATAAAATAAAAAATGTCGCATCTGCAGTAATAAAGGAAAAAAATAACGGAAATGATGTTATTGTTGTAGTTTCTGCAATGGGACATACAACTGATTATCTTGTAAAAATGGCAAACGAAATTTCGTCAAAGCCAAATTCAAGAGAAATGGACATGCTGCTGGCTACTGGCGAACAGGTATCTATTGCCCTTTTGACAATGGCAATTCAAGCTCAGGGCTATGCAGCCGTTAGTATGAACGCTATGCAGGTAGGAATTATAACAGAGTGTGTACACTCTAAAGCCAGAATTGTTGATATAAAAACAAATAAACTTAAAGAACATCTGAATAAAGGTGAGATTGTTGTTGTTGCAGGATTTCAGGGGGTTACTCCTGACGGGGAAATTACTACTCTCGGCAGAGGCGGTTCTGATACTTCAGCTGTTGCTATTGCAGGCGCTTTACATGCTGACAGATGTGATATCTATACAGATGTGGAAGGTGTGTATACTACAGACCCCAGAATAGTTCCAAAAGCAACAAAGTTAAAAGAAATATCTTATGAAGAAATGCTGGAACTGGCATATGTCGGTGCCAATGTTCTGCATCCGAGATCTGTCGAAACAGCAAAACAGTATCAAGTTCCGCTGCGTGTTCGCAGTACTTTTAAATTAGACGATTTAGGCACTTATATTATAGGAGTTGATGAAATGGAAATAAACAGACCCGTAGCGGGTGTTGCATCTGATTTGTCTCAGGTCAGAATTGTTATAACTGATGTGCCGGACAGACCCGGAAATGCTGCAAAAATATTTGAACTGCTCTCAGAGGCTGATATCAGTGTTGATATGATTATTCAGTCATACGGCAGAAATGACGATACGAATGATATTGCTTTTACTGTCGGAAAAGTTGATTATGACAAAACTATGGAAATTGTAAAAAAAGCAATAAAAGAGATAAATGCAACAAATGTTCTTGTTGATGATGATATAGCAAAGGTTTCTATTGTCGGTGCAGGCATGGTCGACAGACCGGGTATTGCGGCATCTATGTTCAAGGCTCTTGCTGAGGCAGGTATAAATATCAAAATGATTTCAACAAGTGAAATAAAAATAAGCTGTCTTGTTGAACGTGATCAGTCAAATGAAGCGATAAAGGCTCTTCACAGTGCATTCCATCTTGATTCAAAAGAAGAAGCTGTTGTTATGGGTGATTTGCCTAATCTATAATTTTTGTGAGCACTTTACTTTTTTTGTAAAGTGCTTAATATTTATTAATTATTTTGACGAAATTAACAAATTTTTTAATTCAGATGTATTGGGTATGATATGCAAATGTTAATTGATAAAGAGCAAAACTCAAAAGATAAGATAGTAAAACCGGATTTTTCAACAAAAACCGGACGTGAGTTTCTTGCGTTTTATCTGCAAACAAAGTTTAAACAAATTCTTCAATACGACAAAAAAAGCGAAACACCAATATTCAAAGAAATTAATCCAAATTTCATCTCTAAATTTTCCAGAAGATTGATTGAAAATCCTCATAAGAAGTTTTTAATAGGGGTTACCGGCGAATCTGCAAGCGGCAAAACTACTATTTGCAAACAAATCAAAAAAACAAGTAATGATTTGAGTTTTCCTCTCGAATATCTCAGCATCGACAATTATTTTAATGATATATCTGAGTTGATTAAAAAATACGGTTCATTTGATGCCCTCAGGGATAACGGATATGATGTTGACTCTCCTGAAAGTTTTCAGCTTGATTTGTTAAAAGAAGATTTGACAAAGCTCTCAAACGGCGAGGCAATAAAAGCTCCTGAATATTTGATTAACGGCACCGGTATAAGTGTCCCGAACTCAATTCCCATAAAATCGGAAAAGTTTATTCTGGTAGAGGGAATGGCTGCTATGTATAAAGATATCAAGGATTTATTCGATGTAAGAATATACATTGATATTGATCCTAAAATCCAAAAAAAATGGTTTATGGAAAGAGCAGCAAAAAGAAATCAGGATCAAGAGAATGCTTTAAAACATTGGAAATATGTAGGTGATGCTGCAGAAAAATATATCAGACCCTCAAAATCCGATGCCGATATTGTTATAAACGGTGCATCTTCATTGGATTATTTTTCTCAGATAATAGAATTTATTCATACTGCAACAAACTGCTTTATTTCTTAAGATAAAAATTTTTCTTGCTATTTCTGCATTTGTGTACATAACTGTTAAGTTATGTTAAGAAGAATATACTTTTTATATAAAAAATAAGCAATTTTTATCTAAAAAATTTTTTTATATAAGTACGAGAGATAAATTAAGAGAGAAACAAAAAACAAGAGAGTAGAGAACCACAGGAGGAAACTTTATGTCAAGAGTACTTATTTCTATGCCGGAAAAATTTTTGGATGAAATCGATCAAGTTGCAGAAAATGAAAATCGTTCAAGAAGCGAACTGATCCGTGAAGCTTTGAGAACTTACATTCACAGAAACAAAGTTAGAGAAAATACACTGGCAGCTAAAAATGCAACAATATTAGAGGCATTACTTGACTAAAAAAGCTTTGATTTAACAAACGCTAGCTATGAGATTTGGGGAAATTTCAAGAGCGCAAAACTAGACTAAAAATTAATTAGGCAATACTGGACTAAATAGGGAATAAGGAAAAGGGTTTATAAAATAAGCGGTTTCATTAGAAACCGCTTTTCTTTTTATATTCTTTTGTAATTATTTAATGAATGGATTTGCAGATGGCTGAGCCGGAGCTTGATAAGGATTAGACGGTGCCGGTGTTGCCTGTGCACTCATTACCTGTGCATTATATTGATTCATATCATATCCCATTCCGTTAAATCCCGGAACCGCAGGAATTCCTTGGAATGATACAAGACCCTGTTGGGGAGTTGTTACTGTCTGCTGTTGAACACCTGCTTGAGGTAATGTTGCTTGCTGTGATTCGTTGATTATTTTTAATGCTGCTTCTTTTGCTGTAAGTGCATCTTTGTTTGTTGGATCTTGAGCAAGGATTTCTTCTGCCTGCTGATATGCTAACTGTGCTGCCTGAAGCTTTGCCTGCGGATCATTTTCGAGCATTTGAGCATATTGCTCTGTTTGCTGCTGCTGGTTCTTTTCGAGTTCACTCGGACCAACTATCTTTTTGGTTACTCTGCCGGCAACGGAACATCCTATCATACCTCCGAGGAAACCGCCTATAAATCCGCCGATTGCTGTACCGAGACCGGGACAAATCAGTGTACCGATTGCAGAACCGATACCTTTGCCTACTGCATCGCCTGCTAACCAACCGCCTGCTCCTGCTGCAACTTTTACAGTTGATTTACCGAGCTGTTTGAAGCCTGCACCTGCACCGAGCTGCTGGAATGTAGGAACAACATTTGTCAAAAGCTCAATGCCTCCGTCAATTGCCATCATCATGCCTGCGCCGGATTTTTTAAGAGCCTGACCGATACCTGATGAACGGAATGATTTTACTCCAGGAATTTTATCAAGGAATTTACCGATTTTTCCTGTAGGTTCTGCGACAGGTGTTTTTTTGAATATTTGACCATAGTCTTTTCTTACTCTGTCAAGACCTGATTTTACTGCTTCGCCTCTTGTATAGTTATATCTTGATTTTACATTTTTCAATGTTTCTGAAACATTCCAGCCTTCAACTTTTTTTGCTTTTCTTGCTTCCTTGAATGCTTCTTTTTCTGCTCCGACAAAGCCGTTGTTTCTGAATGTTGAAAATGCTTCAACACCGCCGAATAATGCCATAAACGGAATTGTGCTTTTTACTTCCTGTGCTATTGTCATTTGGTTGTCAAATGACATCGGCTGACCGTTGAGGAAACGAACCATATTTTCCATATCATTTTTGTGCAATACGGCATTTGTACTTACTGCGCTGTAGATTGGTGTATATGAATTGCTGTAACCTGATATGCTGCTAACCATAAATTTTCCTACCCGTAATAAAATATATCTAACCTTATTTATATAAAAAATTTTTAGTTCAAAAAATTTACCTTTTATAAAATTTCTGTAAACAATTTGTAACAATATATCAAATTGAACCCTTGATATGTTTTATTCTAGTGTCAGAAGTGTTGAAAGTTGCAGCATGTATATTAACAATTTTAATTTTTATAATAAGCCAAACTTCGGACAGAGTCTTTTAAATACTATGTCTCAAAAAAATGTTTCTCCCTCAGATATTGCTTCCCCAACAGGAGAAACCAGAATAAAACATTTGTATGCAAATGATTTGCATGGTTATTTGTATGGCTTTAGAAAACTAAAATCGGCAATAGATGACTTTAGAGCGGCAAATCCTAGCGGAGAGGTTTTTCTCTCGGGTGATGACTGGGTAGGAGCATTTGAAAAGAAAAATGAAGCTATTCTGCGTATTATGAACCTTATGCAGCCTACCGCCGTAACTATGGGAAATCACAATTTTGATAATAAAGGCTCTCTCGGTGTTTCAAAAATGCTGGATAATGCAACATTTAAGACTCTTGCACTAAATATTGAACCTTCTGAAGAAGCTAAGAAAACAGGCAGTTATGCACTTCAGGATGATATTGATGCCGGCAGACTGGCTAAGTCGGAAATAGTTGAAAAAAATGGTCAAAAATTCGGATATATCGGTCTTGTGCCTTCTGATATGAGAGCAAGACTCAGTCAGCAGAGTCAGGATTTTGCAAAAGATATGAAAGTGCTTGACCTGAAAGAAACTGAAAAAGCTCTTCAAGAAGAAGTTAATAAACTGGAAGCTCAGGGCGTAAACAAAATTACACTAATTTCTCATATGGGGCTGGATGCTGACAAAGACATTGCCAAAAATGTAAATGGTATTGATATTATACACGGTGGTCATTCTCATCATGTATTGAAAGGTCTTGTTCCGGGTGAAAACTATTTTCTGTCTCAAAGAGGTGAGCCGGTAATTATCACTCAGGCGGGCAAAAACGGTCACAACTTTGGTGAACTCGATGTTGTGTTTGATAACAAAACAGGAACTATTACGAAAGCAAAAAATGAAATCAAAGATTTGAGCATTTACCCCGACAATCTTGCTGTTAGAACAATAGAAAATATATTTCTTGGAAAGCCTGAGGTTATCGGCGAGATTGCTCAGGATGTAAAAGCGCTTCCTGAAACTGTATTGAGAGAAAGTCCCTTGTGCTCTTTTCTTGCAGACGGCTATAAACAATATACCGGAGCGGATATTGTGCTTAACAATGCAGGAACAATGAGACTGAGTCTTTCAAGAGGACCTATTACGGATAGAAGAATTATTGATATGATGCCTTACTACAATGACGTCTATACATTTAAAATGAGTGAAAAGGACATAATTGATGTATTGAACAGCGCAATTCAGGCAACAAGAAAATTCAACAGAACCGGTGCTCTTCAGGTCAGCGGTATGAAATATACCATAGGTAAAGACGACAGAGTAAAAGATGTTTATCTTTTAAAAGATGACGGTACTCAAGAAAAAATGGATTGGATAAATCCAAGATCTGATAAATTCTATACCGTTACATACAATTCTTTCCTTGCCGGCGGTTCAGAAGGTGTTGAAGCTTTAAAAGCACCTGAAAAAATGATAAAGAAATTTGATAAAACCGAAACTGATATTTTGATTGATTATATAAAATCATTTAACGGAAAACCGATTCTTATACAGCCTGACGGAAGAATTCTCCATGAAGGTGAATAAAGCTAGTCAGTAAAATTATCAGGTATGCTGTCAAGAAAATCTGCCGGCTTTTTCTGTGCTGGTGCTGTTAGCGGAGGTCTTGCTTCAATGGCAGGCTGTGTCGCAGGATTATTTTGTTTTTCTTTTGTGCCGCTTTGTTCTGGGAGTGCTTCTTTGATAGCACTTTGTGCCTCTTGCATCAATATTTTTTCTTTTGTTCCGACAGGATTTATCCAGGTAAAAGATTTTACCGATTTTACGCTGTTTGTGTCTCCGTTTATTATTACCCTGAAATTTTTTGTTTGATATTTTAAATCAGGGTTGAGTTTGGGGATTTTTGAGATATCCATCTCCGGAAGATCTATGTTATATGCGTTAAACAGATTTGATACAGACTGACCGTATTTTGTGTGCTTGTCCAAAAATTCTTTTATTGTGATTGAACCAAAGTCTCCGAGAGTATTGGAAACCTCTGAAGATATTCTGCCCAGAATTTGTAAATCGGCTGTGTTGTTCAAAAGGCTCATACTGCCCGTTATATACATACTCATCTGCGGTCCTGTTGTTGTAATCGGGGATAAATAGATAAGACTTCTTTGAAATCTCAGAGTTCCTTTTAAGTATGTGAAATAACCGGTATCTTTAGGACTTATTGCCTGTTTTGCGCTGTTTATGCTTGCATAAATCAGTCTTTGTGACAGAAGATTTTGCGCATACAAAAAATGCTCAAATCTGCCGAGTGTACCGAGGTGCCCGTTGTTTACCACTATATCTGCTGTTCCATGAAGTGTTTCCATCTGGCGTTTGGCATCAGAGCCCATCATAGAGACATCTGCATCAAAGTTGAGCTTTCCTGACAATCGTTGTTCTTTGGGTAGAAGTGCATTTGTCACGGCAGCTGCATCCATATCTCTTCCTTGTATTTTGGCTTTAATGGTTGTGTAAGGGAAATCGTATGATATTTTTCCTGCGGCTTTTCCTGCGTATGCGTTTGCAAAAACATTATTAAAGTATAGTATATTCTTTTTTGCAGAGATATCGGCTGTTAAATTTTCTGCTTTTATCAAACCGTTTTTGAATGATTTTATATATAATTTTCCATTTGTAATTGTGTATGGAAACTCAATGCCTGCAGCGTATTTTGCCTGGTTTAAAAGCGGCATTGCTTCCATAAGTGCCATTAGGTATTCTAAATCAAGATATTGGGCATCAATTTTGGCATAATTAATCTTGTTGCTGCTTAAGAAATCGTAAGGCGCATCTGTTTCCACGGAAATATCCGTTGCTTTTATCTTTAGATTATTTATTTTTGTTTTTATTTGCTTTGGAAGGAACAGTATTTCTGCTTTTTGTGCTTTTGCAAAGTACTGTGGTATGTCTAAATTGAAAATATGTAGAATCCCTCGTAATTCAGGATTTTTCGATGTGCCGTTTAATATCAAATTTGCATTTATGTCCGCCTTTGCGTTATTTAATTCAGGCAGGCTAACATTTAGATTTTCGGGTATTTGAATATGCAGGTTGTTAAATTTTATTGTATTTTGTTTGTCAATCTGTATTTTTCCTTTTGCTGACAGCGCTTTTTTGTATTTGAACGGAACAATTGGGGTTAAAAGGCTGTTTAGCCCCGGAGTGTAATACATATTAATATCTTCTGTTATTTGGGAATTATTTTCAGCTTTTAGTGTAATATGTGTAAGCATATTTGTGTTTGCAAAACTGTTTACTATCAAGGGGGTTATGTAGTTTTGGGGATTTGAAAGAATTTTTATGTCGGCATTTTGTATTTTAGGAGTGGCTTTTATCATTGCATTTACGGGCAGATAGCCTTTGGCATACAATTTTATATCTTTAACAAAGGATTTAATAATTCCTGTATCAACCGTTCCTTTTAATGTTATATGGGTTTCAGGATTTTTAAGATAATTTTTTATATTGCCTGTTAACGTCAAATTTGCATTACCCGTCGTAAATCTTGACGGGTTGATTTTTATATTTTTGTTGTCAATATCAGCGCTGACAGACTCTGAGAAGAGCGCATTTGTGCTGTTTGGTATATTTTGATTTTTGAGAGTGATTTTTTTGATATTGATATTTCCCAAATAGTTTGTTTTTTCTATTTTTGAGTTAATAAATATTTCTTTTGCCGTTAAGTAGATATTGTTTGATTTTTCTTTTGCAGAAAGATTTTTTATTGTTGATTTAAGCTGAATAGACGGGCTTGAAAGACTTCCTGTAATATTGGAATTGAAGGAAAGCAGCCCTGAAATTATATTGATGTTCTCCGGAAGGTTTATTAGCGGAAATGCTTTTAGAATGCTGCATAATGAGAGATTTTGCGCATTGATATTTAATACTGCATTTGCCCTATTATCTATTTTTCCGTCTATGCTCAAGGACTGTTTATTTACATATATATTGGCATGGTTAATTTTTATTGAGTTATTTGAAAAATCAATTGTAGAATTTATTCCCGTAATGTTAAACGGCATATTTTTGTGCGAAATATTGGCATTTTTTATTTTCAGAGTTCCGTTTGATTTTAGGTTTTTTAGGTCTGTTTTTATGCTGAAATTGGCGCTTATTGTTCCGGATGATTTGAATTCATTAAAATTGTTTTTTATTTTCAACAGTTTAAAAACCGCTATGGCTATATTCTGCAGATTTGTTATATCTGCTTTTTCGCACTTGCAGTCAATTTCCATAGAGTGCGGTTTTGTTGTTTTAACTTTTGCTTTTATATCGGTTTTTTCATTTGCTGCTGTGTAAAATTTTGATGTTACAAGTGCATATCCGTTATCAAAATTAATATGGAAGTAACTTTTTGGCAGCTTATTTTTACCCAGAGTAATAACAAAGTCATCAATATCGGCTTTTCCTTTTATTATGTTGTAAGTGTTGTTTTTGTTTTCAAGCCTTAAATCCGCTTTTAATCTGGCAAAAAAGTCATATCTGTACAGATCGTCAAAGGAAATGTCAAAAAGCTGCTTGTTTACTTCATTAAAAAGCATTTTGGGAAATACAAGTTTTATGTCGTAAGAAACATATTTTTTTTCAAAGCAATATAGATTTCCTCCAATTGCAAGTGTAAGATATTTGAAATCTCTGTTTCTTGTAATGTTAAAGTTTTCCCCTGCAAATTTGAATTTTTGTCCTGAGTTTTCATCTTTTATTTTTACTATATATTTTTTTATGTAAATATTGGGAACTGATTCTGAAAAATTCAGATCTGTATTGCCTTTTTGAATATTTTTATCCAGATAGCTCTGAAAGGTGGTTTTTCCGTTTTCAAGCAGTTTTGTTGAAAATTGAAACTGTTCGGCTGATATCTTGTTTAGCTTTATTTCTTTTATTAATAAGTTCAAACCGGATATGTATATATTTGCCTTTTTTACATCCATAATCTGTTTTTTATCCGGATAAAAAAGTTGTATGCCGTCAGCCTTTAAATTTATTTCAAGAAGCGGGGATACGCTTAGTTTGTATCCGTTTATCAACAGCACAAGTCCTGTTTGCTTTTGGAAGTTCTCCGTAATAATTTTTGAATAGTCTTTTTTATTCAAGAAATAAGGCAGAAATAGATATGCTGCGAGATATATAATTGTCAGGCACACAGCAGAGATGATAAAAATATTTTTTAAAACCCCCAAGAACTTCATTGTCTATTTCCCAAACTATTCTTTGTTCATTATATTACATTTTAGATACAGTGTCATTATTGTGATATATTTGTACTTGATTAGATAAATGGTTATTGAGGATTTATGAACTGTTATTCAAAAAAATTTGATATCGACTCCGGTAAAAAATTAAAAGATTTTTTTGAGAGAGAGGGCGCTGTTCTCTCAACTGTTCAAAATGCACTCTGGCGTGCCAAAACTAACCTGTATTCCGCTACGTTTTACAATACGGGCAAACTGCTTATTCAAGGTTCGGATGTTTCTGACATAGTGGAGAAAACAGAAAATTTCTTAGGACTTCAAACTACAGCATTGAAACAGAAAGAAAATGAAAATCAGGATAGACCTTTTCCGAGAATTGGTGTTGATGAATCAGGAAAAGGGGATTTCTTTGGACCCCTTGTAATTGCAGGTGTAATGGTAGACAAAAACAGTGCTGATATATTGGTAAATGCAGGTGTGAAAGATTGCAAAAAGGTTGATGATAAGAATATCAATAAATTGGCTGCGGTTATAAAAAATAATTGTGTCTTTTCTGTTGTTACGATAAATCCCGCAAAATATAATGAATTGTATTCAAAATTTAATAATTTAAACCGTCTTCTTGCATGGGGGCATGCAAGAGCAATAGAAAACATACTTGATAAAGCACAATGTTCTTATGCCTTATCAGACAAGTTTGGCGATGAAAAACTTATTCAAAATGCGCTTTTGCAAAAAGGGAGAAATATTTGTCTGGAACAAAGATGTAAAGCCGAAAGCGATATTGCTGTTGCTGCAGCTTCAATCATAGCAAGAGCACAATTTCTCTCAATAATGGAACAATTTTCCCGCAAATACGGAATAGAACTTCCCAAGGGTGCATCTTCACGAGTGGTTGAAGCAGCCGGTTTGATAAAACAAAAATATTCGAAAGAAGAATTGTTGAATATTTCAAAAGCTCATTTCAAAACTTTTTCGCAGATTTAGTTTATTTTCTTGACATGTATGACAAAATAATCTAAAACTGAATATATTAATAATAAAGGGTCTTAAGTGGGGAAAAGAACTGTTCTTTATGACACACATGTAAAACTTGGCGCCAAAATGGTTGAATTTGGCGGATGGGATATGCCTGTACAATATTCAGGCATTATAGATGAGCACAACACTGTCAGAAATGCTGCGGGCTTGTTCGATGTTTCTCATATGGGGCAGATATTTGTTTCCGGTTTTGATGCTCTGAATTTTTTGCAAAAAGTTGTTCCTCAGGATATTTCAAAACTCTCTGCGGGTTCGGCTGTGTACTGTCAGCTGCCTTATGAAACAGGCGGACTTGTGGATGATTTAATCATTTATAGACTTGAAGAAAATACTTATCTCGTTATTGCCAATGCATCAAATGTTGAAAAGGATTTTGACTGGCTTTTGAAAAATTCCGGTAATTTCGATGTAATTTTAAAAAATTCCTCTGAGGAGTTTTCTATGTTTGCTTTGCAGGGGCAAAATGCCGGTAAGATATTAGGTAAACTCTCAATACCGGAAGATATACAGCCTGCATTTTTTACTATTAAGCCTTTAGAAATATCCAATATTCCCGTTTATATTTCAAGAACTGGTTATACCGGTGAGGATGGGTTTGAAGTTATTGTTAAAAATGAAAATGCTGTATTTCTGTGGAATTTGCTTTTAGAGTCGGGAAAAGAATTCGGCTTGAAACCAATAGGTCTTGGTGCACGAGATACGCTTCGTCTTGAAGCAGCTCTTATGCTGTACGGCAATGACCTGAATGAGTTAACGACCCCTGTTGAGGCTGGATTAAAATGGTCTATACCTGTGGATAAAGGGGAAGATTACAACGGAAAATCAGTTATTTTATCTCAAATCAATTCCGGTACGGATAAAAAACTAATCGGATTTGAGATGATTGACAGAGCAATAGCAAGGCACGAATACGAGATATATTTTGGGGGCGAAAAGGTCGGTATTGTTACCAGCGGAGGCTTCTCTCCGACATTAAACAAGAACATCGGTATGGGCTATATTGCAACAAAATATGACATAAAACTGGACTCTGTTATACAAATTATGGTAAGAAATAAATTATATAATGCCAGAGTTGTTAAAAGACCTTTTGTAAAAAAGAGATATAAGATTAGTTAGAACGTAATAGGAGAAATAAACGATGTTTGTACCTGAGGGTATTTTATGTTCAAAGAGCCATGAATATCTGCTTGAAGGCGAAAATGGCGTTTTTGTTGTTGGGCTCACTGATTATGCTGTTGAGCAGCTGGGTGATATTGTATTTGTAGAACTTCCTGAAATAGGTTCAGAGTTTGCAAAGGGCGAGGTTTTTGCTACTGTCGAGTCTGTTAAGGCTGCATCAGAGATATATATGCCTGCAGGCGGAAAAATTGTTGAAATAAATGAAAAAATTGTTGAAAATCCTGAAATCTTAAATGAGAGCCCCTATGAAGAAGGATGGCTTGTAAAAATTGAAGGAGAAAATATTCACGCTGACTCCGGAGACCTTCTGGAATACAACGATTACAAAGAAGAAATTGAGTAGATTTTATTATGAACAATTTTGTTGCACATACAGAAGCTGAACGCCAGGAAATGCTAAAAAACATTGGTCTTTCTTCTATAGAGGATCTTTATAAGGATATTCCTTCTCAGATCAGATTGAAAGGACTTAACCTTCCGGATGAATTGTCTGAGCTGGAGCTTACAAGAGAATTGAAAAAACTTGCTGCTTCCAACAAGACTGATTATGCATATTTTCTTGGCGGAGGTGCGGCAAAAAGGTTTATTCCTGCTGCAGTTTCTCAGATTTCTTCACGTTTTGAATTTAATACGGCTTATACTCCGTATCAGGCAGAAATCTCTCAGGGGACTCTTCAGTCTATATATGAATACCAGTCAATTATATGCAATCTTACAAATATGGATGTTTCAAATGCTTCTATGTATGATGCTGCGACAGCTTGTGCTGAAGCAATATTGATGGCTGTCAGAATTACCGGCAGAAAAAAAGCGCTTGTCTGCAAACGTATTAATCCTCAATATAGAGAAGTTATACAAACATATGCTGAGGCTTCAGATATAGAATTATCTGATGATTTAAATGAAATAGGAAGCGATGTAGCCTGTGTGCTTTTGCAAACTCCTGATTACTATGGCGCTGTTCATGATGTTGATGTTGTAAGAGAAAAAATTTCTGATGAAAAAACTATGCTTATATGCTGCTGTGACATTCTTTCTCTGTCAGTTTTGGAACCCCCAAAGTGTGATGTAATGGTCGGCAGTTTGCAGCCGGCCGGGAATTCTCTTTCTTTTGGCGGCCCTTATGCAGGTTATTTTGCATGTCTTGATAAATATAAAAGACAGATGCCCGGCAGAGTTGTCGGCAGAACAACAGACAAAGACGGCAATCAAGCTTTTTGTCTGACACTGCAAACCCGTGAACAGCATATCAGACGTGAAAAGGCTACAAGTAATATTTGTTCAAATCAGTCATTGATTGCGCTTCAAAGTCTTGTCTATTTTACTTTGCTCGGAACAGAAGGCTTAAGAAGGGTTGCTCTTGCTGCTATAAACGGAGCTCATAAACTTGCACAAAAACTGCTTGATAAAGGTTTTGAACTGCAATCAAAAAACTTTTTTAATGAATTTGTTTTAAAAGTTAATGATGCGGATGCTTTCCTTGCAAATTTAAAAGAAAATAAGATTCTTGGCGGTATCAAACTTGATGACAACCGTGTTCTTGTCTGTGTTACCGAAATGAATACGGATGAAGAAATAGATAATTATTCATATTTTGCTGTTTAGGCTTTCAGCGATTTAATGGCTTCTTCCATATCAGTTGCTTTAAAAATGTACGAACCGGCAACAAGAGAATTTGCTCCAAGTTGAGTACAAATCTTTGCTGTTTTGTCGTTTATTCCGCCATCTACCTGTATAATAAGATTTTCCGGCGCATTTTGTTTTATTATCGGAATTTTTTGTGCACAGTCAAGCATAAAAGATTGTCCGCCAAATCCCGGCTCAACTGTCATAATCAGAACCATATCAACCATCAAAAGATATTTTAGAATTTCTTGCGGTTGTGTTTTGGGCTTTATTGATAATCCGACAAGTACATCGTGCGATTTGATATGAGAAATTATGTCTTCTGTCAAATCTTTTGCTGCTTCATAGTGAAATGTAATAATATCTGCTCCGGCATTTACAAAATCTTCAACATAGTTTTGCGGGTTGTCTATCATCAAATGTACATCAAGAGGAATATTTGTATGCGGTTTAATTGCTTTTACTACAGGTGCACCGATTGTCAGGTTAGGGACAAAATGACCGTCCATAACATCTATGTGTATCCAATCTGCGCCGCAATCTTGAAGCTCTGTTACTTCTTTTTCAAGATTGGCAAAATCTGCTGACAGAATTGATGGTGATACAATTATTTCGCTCATTTATCTTTGCTTTCTCCTTTTATTAACCCGAGTTTTTTGCAAGCAGCATATGCTGCTTCTTGTTGTGCTTGCTTTTTTGTTTTTCCTTCTGCTGATGCAAGGATTTCGTTTTTATAAGAAACTGAGACACAAAAAGTCTTGTTGTGTGCTTTTCCCTTTTCTGCAGTAATTCCATATACAGGCAGTTCTTTGCTTTGTGATTGGGTGTATTCCTGTAATAATGCTTTCGCATTGTATACTGTTTTGTTGTCCACAATATCTTCTATTGTTGGTATTAGATTTGAAATTATAAAGTTTTTTAATACCTCTGTGTCAGAAGAAAGGTATAAAGCTCCAAACATTGCCTCCATAATACACGCTTGAATTGATTCTAGTTTTTGCCCCCCGCATTTTTCCTCTGCTGTGCTGACTTTTATATACGGTTCGATATTTATTTTCTGAGCAATTTTGTGAAGTATAGCATCGCTTACAACTATACTTCTTATTTTGGTTAATTCTCCTTCGTGTGAATCCGGGTATTTTTCATAAAGATAGTCTGTTACAGCCATTTTTAATACCGCATCACCGAGAAACTCCAATCTTTCATAGCATTTGTTGTATTCAAGATTGTTTTCTTTTGTATAGGAGCTATGTGTAAAGGCTGTTTGAATAAGTTCTTTTGAAAAATTTTTAAAGCCCAAATTTTTTATAAATGTGTATAATTTATTCTCACTACAGTCCGACTGCATGCAAAGCCTTTCTGGCAAAACTTATGAAATCAATTGTAAGCTGATTGCTGATAACAAAGTAATTAAAATAAAAATAAGCTATAGGTGTGCTGAACAGATAACTGTCAGCTCTGTCCAAAAATCCGCCGTGACCCGGAAGAGAATTGCCTGAATCTTTTACACCGGCATCTCTTTTTATTAGTGATTCTGACAGGTCGCCGAGCTGGGCAAATGTTGTAATCAAAAGACCGGCAATAAGGGATTGATACCATTCAATGTGTATTATAAATCCGATAAGCAATGCTACTGCTATAGCAAGCAGCGAACCTCCTATTGCGCCTTCGACAGTTTTTTTAGGACTTACAACCGGAGCAAGAGGTGTCTTTCCGAATTTTGAACCAAATACGTATCCTCCAACATCTGTCATAAGTATTGTGAAAAACAACAGAACAAGAAAACCAAGTCCCGAACTCATTTTTATACAGAAAAAGCCAAGAGAATCTTGATTTAACTGCCTGAGAAGAATTACAAAACAGGGAAGCCATCCGCCGTATATAAAGCCGAGAACTGTAGTTGCTACATTGGCAATATACGGCTGTCTTCCTTTCCACAAAACGAGAGTGAATGCACCGATTGTGCCCAGTGTTAACACAACGGGCACAAGGTCAAATCTTTTTAATGCCGTCAACACAACAAAGCATATATCAGCGACGATTATTAAATGTAAAAAAGGTCTGAATCCCTTTTTTTGTAATATACCAACATATTCTTTAGAGCCGATATAAGCTACATACATTACAAGCAGCATTAATGGGATTCCTCCGGCGATTACACATGCCAGCACGAATACACCTATTAATATGCCTGTAATCAATCGTAGTGTTGAATTGTTAAAAAGACCGAGGATATTCACTATACAGTCATAACCTCTTTTTCTTTTTCTGATGCAACGTCGTCAATAATTTTTACATATTTATCAGTTAATTTTTGGATTTTATCCTGATTGTCTTTTACAACGTCTTCAGGAAGATTTTCTTCTTTTTCAATCTTTTTGAGATTATCTGTCATATCTCTTCTTATATTTCTGATTGCTACTTTAGCTTCTTCTGCTATTTTTTTGACATCTTTTGAGATTTCTTTTCTTCTGTCTTCTGTCAAAGGAGGGAATGTCAATCTGATAACAATACCGTCAGAGTTCGGAGTGATACCGAGTTCTGCCTTTATCATTGCTTTTTCAATTTCTTTGATAATTGTTTTGTCATATGGTGTAATAACAAGAGTTTGTCCGTCTTGTACGTTTACCTGTGACATTTGTCTGAGCGGTGTAGGTACACCGTAATAATCAACTACAACTTTATCAAGTATGAGCGGATTTGCTCTGCCCGTACGAATGGAAGCAAATTCTTTTTTTAAAGAATTAACTGCTTTTTCCATCTTTTCTTCACCATTTAAAAATAATTCATCAGTTGGCATTTATTTATTCTCCTACAAAAGTACCTAATTTTTCACCGTGTAACAGTTTTGAAATACTTCCCTTTGCTGCAAAATCAAAAACAATAATAGGTATATTGTTTTGTTTGCAAAGTGCACAAGATGCAGTATCCATAACTTTTAGACCTTTGACGATTATATCATCATAGGATATTTGGTCATATTTTTTTGCATTCGGATTAATTCTTGGGTCATCTGAATATACACCGTCAACACCATTTTTTGCCATAAGCATAACTTCGGCATCTATTTCAGAGGCTCTCAGTGCTGCTGCAGTATCCGTTGTAAAGAACGGATTGCCTGTTCCTGCCGCAAAGATAACGACTCTTCCTTTTTCAAGGTGTCTTATCGCTTTAAATCTAATATACGGTTCCGCTATTTTGTCCATATCAATTGCTGATTGAACTCTGCAAGATACGTTGAGCTTTCTGAGTGCGCTTTGAAGTGCAATAGCGTTCATAACTGTTGCAAGCATTCCCACATAATCGCCGGAAGCTTGATCCATACCGAGTTTTGCACTGTTTTTCATTCCCCGGAATATATTTCCTCCGCCGACAACAACTGCAATTTGTGCTCCCATGTCGTGAGCTTGTTTTATTTCATTTGCAATCATTTCAACGGGTTTTTGATCTATACCAAACTCCTGATCCCCGAGCAATGCCTCTCCGCTTACCTTAAGCAAAACTCTTTTGAATTTTAGGTCATTATCCATTGTTTGTCCTATCTGAAAGTCTATATGAACCTAATTATACAGAAAATCTTCAATTCTGTAAATGAAAAACTCTATTCATATACCGGTTCGATTTCTATGTCATATTTCGTTGTCCTTACTGAATTTAATGGTTTTAAAAACAATGAATGTGTATAATCAAATTTTGCATATTTGCCTGTTAGCTGGCTTTTATATATAGTTTTTGTTGCATGTTGCGTATCCATTGTGATTACTACAGAACTACCATTGTCGCTCATATCAAAAGCTTCAAATATATTCATAACATCCTTTGGTACTGTTTTTTGAAATAACAGGCTGTGATATACCAAAATTCCGTTTTGTTCTTTATAAAGATAAAAACTGGTATTTACATATTTTGCATAAGATGTTGTATTTTTGTTTTCAGGACGTGCTATTACAAAAAATCTTGTGTTATCAACTGTAAAATCGAAAACAAGTGTGCAGTTATCAGCATTTGTTCCGGTAATAGTATATCCTGTATAATCATCTATTTGCGGTGTTACATTTAGCTCACCGGATGTTTCTTCTATTATAAATGTTTTATATAGTCCATAGTTCAATCCTTCTTGATTAAAAGCAACATTCAATTTATTTTCATTCATAGAAATGGATGTGAGTGTTAGCGTTTTAAGCTGACTGTTATATATTTCTCCTTGCCAATTAAGTTTTCCGTCTCTTGAAAAAATATACAAAAGGATTGCGTTATTTATTCCTTTGAGTTTTTGTGCAACAATATAATACTTATCATCTAATATTTTTCTAATTAAACCGAAATCTTTATCTATTGTGTCAATAGTTTCAAACTTAGAGGAATGAATGTAATAGGAACGAATTTTTCTTTCTTTCTTAGGCTGTTTAATATTTGTTTGAACTTCATCAATCGGCGGCTGTCCTATATCGATATTGCTTTCAACCATTGTATTATCTTGAATAGTTATATTATTTTCTTCTTGATGTTCTGTTGTTTCTTTCTCATTTAGAACAATACTTTCTAGTTGATTTCTTTGTCTAATCAATTCATTTTCTTTTGCTATTTTTTGATCAGCTTCTTTTGACAGTGCTATTAAAAGAAAAACAGCAAATAGTATTAATGATGCATATATAAGATATTTTGTTTTTTTGTACATTATTTCACTTCCCCGAAAACTAATTCTTTATATTATTTTACCTGATTTAACAAAAAAAGGGAACTTAAAAAATAAGTTCCCTTTTGCGTTTTAATTTTTAGTTATACAGAAGCTTTTTCTTCTTCCGTAACACCTTTTACTGTAAGATTTACTCTGCCTTTGTCGTCAATTTTGATAACTTTGACAATGACTTCGTCACCCACGTTTAAATGAGGCTCAATTGATTCAATTCTTTCGTTACAAACTTGAGAAATATGAACCATACCGTCTTTGCCCGGAGCAAGTTCAACAAAAGCACCTATAGGAATGATTCTTACAACTTTACCTTTTCTTACCATACCTACTTCAGGCTTGAAAGTAATTGCATCAATCATTCTGATTGCGATATCGGTGCCTTCTTTATCGTTGCTTGTGATTGTAACTGTACCGTCGTCTTGAATATCAATTTCAGCGCCTGAACATTCGATAATGTGTCTGATGTTTTTGCCGCCGGGTCCGATTACAGCTCCGATATCTTCATTCGCAATTTTCATTGTATGAATTCTAGGTGCAAATGGAGACATTTCCTTAGCCGGTTCAGTGATTACTTCCCTCATTTTGCCTAAGATGTGCAATCTGCCTTCTTTTGCTTGAAGCAATGCTCTTCTTAAAGTTTCGTTAGAGATGCCTTTTGCTTTCATATCCATTTGAAGGGCTGTAATACCGTCATCGTTACCTGTAACTTTGAAGTCCATATCGCCCAAGAAGTCTTCAATTCCCTGAATATCAGTCAATACAATGTCTTCATCCGGCTCTTTGATGAGACCCATTGCCACACCACCAATCATACATTTTACGGGAACGCCTGCATTCATCAATGCCATTGAAGTTGCACAGGTTGAACCCATTGATGTTGAACCGTTAGATTCAAGAACATCTGACGTAACTCTGATTGTGTAACCGAATTCTTCCTGAGAAGGTAATGCCGGTACGTTTGCTCTTTCTGCCAGATGTCCGTGTCCGACTTCACGTCTTCCGGGACCTCTTAGCGGTTTTACTTCACCAACTGAAAAGCCGGGGAAGATGTATTTGTGCATAAATGTTTTTTTAGTTTCAGGATCAACTCCATCGAGTTCCTGAGCCATGCCCGGACCGGCAAGAGTTGCAACAGACATAATTTGTGTCTGTCCTCTCGTAAATACCGCAGAACCGTGCGCTCTTGGTACAACACCTACTTCGCACCAGATAGGACGTACTTCGTTGAATTTACGACCGTCAGCTCTGACTCTTTCTTCTTTAATCATTTTTCTCATGATTTTCTTTTCAAGAGCTTTGAATTCTTCAGCAACAAAGTCAATTCCCGTTTCTGCCATCATAATTTTTGCTTCGTGGTCGTCGCCGTAAGAATCAAATTCGGCTTTAACCATTTTTTTAGCTTCATCAAGTTTTGCTTTTCTGCCTTCTCTGTCAAAGTCATGATATGCTTCCGTAACTTTGTCATAAGCAATATCGTTAATAATTTTTGCAATTGCCGTTGTGTCATACGGGTTAACAAATTCAGGTTTTACAACACCGCAGTCGTTCATAAACTGAATTTGAAGTTCGCATTGTCTTGCAATTTCTTTTTGTGCAAATTCAACTGCATTCATAATATCGTCTTCTGTAACGAATTTTGCGCCGGCTTCAACCATGATTACAGAGTCATGTGTACCTGCAACGACAATATCTATATCTGATTTTGCAGCATCGGCATAAGACGGATTTGCAACAAACTGTCCGTCGATACGACCTACTCTGACAGCACCGATTGGTCCTTCAAAAGGTGCTTCTGTCAGCATAAGAGCAGCAGACGCACCGAGCATTGCCAATGTATCAGGCTGGTTTTCATGATCAAGGCTGATTAATTGCGCAACGATTTGTACATCGTTTCTATAGCCTTTAGGGAATAAAGGTCTTATTGGTCTGTCTATCAATCTGGAAATCAAAATTGCTTTATCCGAAGCTTTGCCTTCGCTTCTGTTATAACCGCCGGGAATTCTTCCGACAGCTGACATTCTTTCTTCGTAATCAATTAATAACGGGAAAAAGTCTATCCCTACTCTCGGTTCAGGGCTTACTACAGCGTGAACCAACAACATTGTGTCGCCGCAACGGACAACTACCGAACCACTCGCTGATTTGGCATACTTCCCTGTTTCGATAGTAACAACTTTGTTACCTACAGGAATTTCGATTCTTTTAACATCTACCATGTTTTTTTCCTTTTTCTTTTCTACTTTGCACTTTTACTGTGTTCTTTATTAGTATATCTTAAACATAGCGGTTGTACAAAATATTAATAAAAATGTCCGGGAAAATTTCTTTATATGTCCGGCGGATGATTAATTCTTGTAAACCCTTCTGAGATATTTGAATTTTTTGTATATTACAACAAGGAATAATGTACACATTGCAAGGAATGAAACGGCGAGTCCTATCCAAAAGCCGTTCAACGACATTTTGTAATGGTATGCAAGCATATAGCCAAACGGCAGACCAAACAGCCAGTATCCTGCAATCAAAGTTACGGAAGCTATTTTTGTCATTTTAAGTCCTTTTAAAATACCGCTGAGACTTACCTGCAATCCGTCAAACATTAAATAATATGCGGCGATATGTAATATAGGAAGCCCAAGTGCAATCATTTCCTTATTGTTTGTAAACAATTCAAAAATCTGCTTGGGAAAAAGAGTCAAAAGTATAGAGCATACAGCCATAAAAATTACTGACATTAATGTGCCTGAAAAAGCATAACGTTTGATTTCTCTGAGGATTTTTGCTCCGTTGTAATATCCGACTTTAATTGCAATTGCCGCAGATATTGACATGGGAATCATATACGCAGATGATGTTATAGTTACTGCAATATTGTGAGTTGCTGCAAGTATTCCTGCTTCTCTTCCGACCAGGATTGTTATTAAGTTAAACCCGAGAAATTCAAGAAGCATTGCAATACCAATAGGGTATCCGACTTTGAGCAATTGCTTAATTAAGCTTTTGTCAAAAGGATTTTTAAGCCTTATCATTCCTGCACAGTAGCTTAGAAGAACTAAGCCCATTAATGTCCTCACGATAAAAGCCGCAAGAGCCAGTCCTATTACGCCAAGTCCGGGTATTGGTCCAATGCCGAATACCAGAGAATAAGCGAGAATAAAATTTAAGATAAGTGCTGCCACAAGAATCATATTGGGGAATGTGACTATTTCATATGCCAGCAAAAATTCTCTCAAACATTGATAGAGATACATTCCAAACAATGAAAATGCACAAATAAAAACATATTCCTTTATCATTGGAACAAGCGCTTCTTCAAATCCCATTCTTGGGATTAACGGTACAGCCAAAAGGCAAATTCCGCAAAAAATACATGCCAGTATCATTGAATAGTTTAATACCGTAATCAAAAATTTTTTTGTAGGCTTTCTGTTTCCTCTGTAGTTCGAAAGCACGATTGATATTGCGGACATGAGACCTATGCCTACAACCAGAATGCAAAATATAATTGAGTTTGCGATGCTTATTGCAGCAAGTGTATTAGTTGCGTGTTTTGCTGCAATGAAAACATCTGTTGCCCCAATTAATACCTGACCCAGGTTGCCTATAATCAATGGTATTGATAAGGAAACAATTTCCGTAAAATATTGTTTATAATTGTTTATTTTTTCGGCTATCTGCATAATGTTATCAAGTTATCACAATTAAAGCATTAAGAAAAGTTATAAAATTTTGCTCAGGTCATAATATTTTTAACTGATTATTATATAATCTAAAGTGGAGAGATATATATGAGAGGTGGATAATGCCGTTTGAATTTAAAAGACTTGGTCTTGGTGATGTGACGCTTGTTACACCAAAAGTTTTTGGTGATTCAAGGGGCTTCTTTATGGAGTCATATCAGAAATCTACATTTGTAAATAATGGCATAAATGTTGAATTTAACCAGGATAACCATTCAAAATCCACAAAAGGTGTATTGAGAGGACTGCATTATCAAACAAATCCAAAAGCTCAGGCAAAACTGGTACGCTGCTGCAGAGGTAAAATTTTTGACGTTGCTGTTGATATCAGAAGTTATTCTCCTACCTTTGGACAGTGGATAGGCGAAATTTTGTCTGAAGAAAATAAAAATATGCTATATATTCCTGAAGGATTTGCTCATGGGTTTGTAGTTCTGAGTGATGAGGCGGAATTACTTTATAAGGCATCAAATGAATATTCGCCGCAAAATGACAGGGGCATCAGATGGAATGATCCTGACATAAACATAAAATGGGGTATAGATTTTGAACCATTGATTAGTGAAAAAGATGCTAAACAACCGTTTTTGAAAGAAGTTAAAAAGGAGGATCTGTTTTGAAACTGTTAGTTACGGGCGGTGCGGGCTTTATCGGCAGCTGTTTTGTCCGCCATATGCTAAATACTCATAAAGATTATGAAATTATCAATCTGGATGCATTGACTTATGCCGGAAATATTGAAAATTTGGATGACGTTAAAGATAATCCGAATTACAAATTTGTTCACGGCAATATTTGCGACAAAAAACTTGCAAGAGAATTGATTATTGATGGAAATGTTGATGCTGTAATAAATTTTGCTGCTGAAAGCCATGTTGACAGATCAATAACGGGTCCGGAAATATTTATTGAGACAAATGTACAAGGTACCTTAAATCTGCTTCAGGCTGCAAAAGAAGCAAAGGTTCAGAGATTTTTGCAGGTTTCAACTGATGAAGTATATGGAACACTCGGAAAGGACGGATATTTCTATGAAACTACTCCTCTTGCACCAAACTCTCCGTATTCAGCATCAAAAGCAAGTGCTGATTTGCTTGTAAGAGCTTATTTTGAAACATATAAAATGCCGGTATTGAATACAAGATGTTCAAACAACTACGGTCCTTACCAATATCCGGAAAAACTCATACCTTTCTTTATTTCTCAGCTTTTAAAGGGAGAAAAGGTTCCTGTTTATGGTGACGGAATGAACGTTCGGGACTGGTTATATGTCTATGACCATTGCAGTGCTATAGATACGGTTCTTCACAAAGGAAGAGTCGGAGAAATTTATAATATCGGCGGACACAACGAAAAGACAAATCTTGAGATTACAAAGATTATTTTAAATGCAATGGGCAAGGATGAGTCATCTATAAAATACGTTGAAGACAGACTCGGACATGACAGACGCTATGCTATAGATAATCATAAAATCCAAACTGAGCTTGGATGGTGCCCGTCATTGACTTTTGAAGAAGGTATAAAATTGACTATAGACTGGTATTTGAATAATCAGGCATGGATGAAATCTATTGAACAAAAGAAAGCGAGTCTGGTGTAATGAGTGCAGATTTTTCTGAATTTGGCACCGTACTTGTTACCGGTGCAAACGGTATGCTCGGGCAAGATTTATGTCCGATGCTGGAAGACAGCGGATATGAGGTTATAGAGACAGATATCGATAATCTTGACATTACGAATGAAATTCAAACAAGAAACGTTATATCTGATGTAAAACCGGACTACGTAATACATTGTGCTGCATATACAAATGTGGATAAAGCTGAAGAAGAGCAGGAAAAGGCTGAACTTATTAACGCAAAAGGCACTGAAAACATTGCAAAAGCCTGTAATGCTAATAATTCTTGCCTTGTTTATATTTCTACGGATTATGTGTTTGACGGCACAAAAAATTCGCCGTATGAACCGGACGATATGACAAATCCTCTTGGCGTTTATGGGCTTACAAAGTTTCATGGAGAACAGGCTGTTCAAAAGTATTGTCCTAAACACTATATTACAAGAACTAGCTGGCTATACGGACACCATGGCAAGAATTTTGTAGAAACTATGATATCATTGGCAGACAAGCCTGAACTAAAAGTTGTGAATGATCAGGTTGGCTGTCCTACGTGGACTGTTGATCTTTCAGATGCAATTATTTCCTTGATTGACGAAAATGCTGACTATGGAATTTATCATACATGCGGCGGCGGAAATACAAGCTGGTATGGATTTGCAAAAGAAATATTTGATCAGATGCATATGGATGTAAATTTGTTCCCCTGCACAACAGAGGAATATCCGAGACCGGCAAAACGTCCTAAATATAGTATTATGGATAATCAGGGATGTTTAAGAGACTGGAAACTTGCACTAAAAGAATATATAGAATTGAGGGTTGAATAGATGAAAGGTATTATTCTTGCAGGCGGAGCCGGCACAAGACTTTACCCGAGTACGATGGTTGTTTCAAAACAACTTTTGCCAATATATGACAAACCTATGGTTTATCATCCTATTTCTGTACTTATGCTTGCGGGAATAAGAGATATTTTGATTATTTCAACATCTCAGGATCTGCCTAATTTTGAAAAGCTGCTCGGTGACGGCTCTCAATTTGGCGTGAAATTCAGCTACAAGGAACAGCCTTCGCCTGACGGTTTGGCTCAGGCATTTATTCTGGGTGAAGATTTTATTGGCAGTGATTGTGCTTGTTTGATACTGGGAGATAATATTTTCTATGGACCTGGGTTTTCAGGAACGCTGAGAAAAGTTGTTGAAAGAACACAAACTAACGGCGGTGCAACTGTATTCGGGTATCAGGTCAAAGATCCTGAAAGGTTTGGTGTTGTTTCTTTTGATGATAAAGGAATTGCACAAACTATAGAAGAAAAGCCTGCAAATCCAAAATCAAACTATGCTGTCACAGGTTTGTATTTTTATGACAACAGGGTTGTCAACTATGCAAAGAGTCTGAAACCTTCGTCAAGAGGAGAATTGGAAATTACCGATTTAAACAAGATTTACCTGCAGAATAAAGAGTTGAATGTAGAGCTTCTCGGCAGAGGTTTTGCATGGCTGGATACGGGTACGCATCATTCACTCCTTCAAGCAAGCCAGTATGTTCAAACAATTGAGGAAAACCAGGGTATAAAAATAGCTTGCCTTGAAGAAGTTGCGTATAGAATGGGATTTCTTTCGAAAGATGATCTGAAAAAGCAGTCTGAAAAATACAAAAATAACGAATACTATAACTATATAAATAAAATTATTAAATAATTATGCATACATTATTGATAAAAACCGTCGCATTAATAAATACACTAAACGAAACAATTTTTTCACCGGTGGATAAATTGATAGAACTGCTGCCCTTTTCGGATTGGGTAATTGATGCAGTTGTTGACAGTATTCATATGCTGCCGTTTTTGTTTTTTATTTTTGTGTTTATAGAATTAATTGAGTATTTTTATTCTGACAAAATGAAAAAACTTGCGCAATATTCTGACAGAGTCGGACCGCTGGCAGGGAGCCTTGCGGCTTCATTTCCTCAGTGCGGGTTTTCTGTCATTGCCAGTACTTTGTATACAAAAAGAATGATTACCAAGGGTACTCTTCTTGCTGTTTATCTTTCTACTTCGGATGAAGCAATTCCCGTCATCATGTCTGAGCCTTCAAAAATAGGTCTGGTTGTCCCTATACTACTTACAAAGATTCTGATTGCGATAATAGCCGGTTATGCAATAGATTTTATTCTTGATAAAACACAGAAAAACAATTTGACAATAGATATAGAACAGGAAGAACCTGAAGAAGGATGCTGTCATCACCATTTGAATGTAAAAAGAAAAAGAGATTTGATTATTCATCCGGTATTTCATACATTAAATGTTTTTATTTTCATTTTCCTCGTTACTTTGGGTATAAATTATCTGGTTTTTCTGGTTGGCGGAGAAGAAAATTTGGGACAGTATTTTTTGCATGATTCAATATTCCAGCCGGTAATAACGGCAATAGTCGGTTTGATACCCAATTGTGCGGCTTCTGTCGCTATTACTGTTATGTATTTAAAAGGGGCAATCGGTTTTGGCTCTGTAATTTCCGGTTTGTGTTCCAGTGCGGGGCTCGGACTGCTTGTGCTGTTAAAGAAAAATGACAGCTTAAAAGATACTTTAAAAATAGTATTTCTGCTTTTGTTTGTAAGTATATTTTCAGGAATAATACTACAATCTTTATTCGATGGGCTAATAAAATAAATATTGTCGTGATTTAAACTCAAATTGTAGATAAAAGGAGTTTAACTTATGATGATGCTGGTAAGATGGATATGTTACGCCCTTGCAATTATATTTACTGCTTGGGTAATTCCGGGAATTTCAGTTGCAAATTTTTTGAGCGCACTGCTTGCATGTGTCGTCATTGCATTGATAAATGCGTTTGTAAAACCTATTTTGGAGTTTATTTCACTGCCGATAAATTTTCTTACTGTCGGTTTGTTTTCGCTTGTGATAAATGCTCTGCTTTTAATGCTTGCTGGATGGCTGACTCCGGGTCTTGAAGTCGATGGCTTTTGGAGTGCATTTTTCGGAGCAATTGTATTGTCCGTGCTCAGTCTCGGAATTAGTAAAATATAAATATGTTTATTTTACATTCTTGTATGTACTGATGTGTGTACCGTCCATATCATATTTTTTAATCAGTCCGTCTCTGTCAACTTTAAAATACCCAAGTGCTGTGCCGTCTTTGTCATAGAGCATTGTTCTGTATTTTGATGTTGCAACAAAATAACCTATCTCATGATTGTATTTGTCATAAAGATATGTTTTTCCGGACTGATTATTTTTGTATTTTGAGACTACATTGCCATTCGTATCGTATTTTGTAGTCGTTCCGAAACCGTCATTGATGTAGTATCCGGTTTCTGCTCCATATGTGTTGTATTCGATTACTGATATGTTGGCTTTTGTGTTGTATGCTCCAACTCTCATTCCTGTTAAGCTCGGCTTTTTTACTTCCGAACCAATACCGCCGGCAAGGCAAGTGTTTATACTACAGAATACTGATATAACCAATAGTAGTGTTGAAATAATTTTTCTGTTCATAGCATTCCTCAAAAACATACTTTTACAGTATATTTTAGTCCATTATTTGATAAAGGCAAAGTTGTGAAATATTTTTAAAATTATTGCTCTTTTTCGTTAAATATAAATGACTGTTTTGCCGCTACACCCAGCCCTATACCGGCAAGAATATATGTTCCGAGCGCAAGCGCATAATTCTTTTTAAGAATTTTTAAACCGGCAGGGTTGTTCAATACTTTTTTTGCAGCTTTTATTCCTCTTCCTGAAGCAATAGCTTCTTCTGCTATAGTTGGAAGAAATGCGCAGAAACCAAGAATACCTGCATTACGTTCAATAAAGTTTTTCTTTTCACCGGGTTTGTCATTTGATATGAGTCCGTTTGCAAGAAGCAGTGCCATGGGAGCATATCCTGCATATTTTCTTGTACCTTGTAAAAATTTAGTAAAGCCATGTTTTGCATTGATAGCATGTCCAAGTTCATGTAATATCAATGACGGTTTGGATTTTGGTGCAACTGCAAGTTTTATTTTGTTTGCAAAAAATGCATTTTCGCCTTTTGCAACGGCTTCAATTTCTTTTCCCAGTCCGTATCTTGTAGCATATGCCGCTTTGTTTGCTTCATCTACAAATCCGACTGTTACATCAAGATTGTTTTTTGTTACCATGTCTTTTGCAACTTTTACAACTTTGTCGGGTGTCGTAAATTCTTTTCCGGCGCTCAGTTTATTCGATAAGATTTTTGATCCTTTTTCAAGCCCTGTAGATATAACTTGAAGCAATGCAGCCAACCCCAGTGTCTTTGCTGCTTGCTGCGGATCATTTGATGTGCTTTCATTTGTATAGTACGGGGGCTGACCGTATCCTCCGTAATATGGATTTATATACGGACTTGTGTATAAATTAGGGTTAATTTGTTGCGTACTGATTGGAATCATAATAACTTACCTACAGTTAGTATAAAACATGACCATAGATTTTTTTGCGTTTGTTGAATAATTTTGTTACAAAATCCATAATAGTATAAATGGAGTACAAATATTATTGTTACTATGATAACATTATGTTAGTATGATAACATTAATTCTTCAAGGAGAATATAATGAAGTATAAAAGATTAGTCGCAGCAGTAATAACGGCAAGCTTCTTGGGCATGAATATCATGCCGGCGGCATGCCTTGCATCAACAAAAAAAGTTAAAGAAAAAAAAGAAAAACAAAGTAATAAAGTAATTAAATCAAAAGTATCCGAATACCGGTTTGATTATGTCAATACTGATTGGTGGAAGAGTTTTGATGATGAGTATTTGAATGATTATATTATCAGGGCGATTGAAAACAACCATGACCTGAAAATAGCCACACTCAGAGTAGAACAATACCATCAAATGACAAAACTTGAGTTTGCAAATCAATTGCCTCAAGTATCGGGCGGTTTTTCTCCTACCGGTATGAAACTCCCCGGCAGCACAAGCACAACAGGCATGTGGGCTTTTCCTGTTGTTGTCAGCTATGAGTTGGATCTGTTTTTGAAAAACCGGGATAAAACACGTGCTTCAAAAAAAGAATGGGAAAAATCAAAGTTTGATGAAAGGGCATCTTATATTGCTATTTCGTCAGCAGTCGGCTCAACTTATTTTAATATAATAAAAGCTGATAAATTGATTGAACTTCAAAAAGAAATTATAAAGGACAGAAAAGAAATTTATGAATTGATGGCTGCAAGAAATGCTGTCGGACTCACATCAACCGCTGATATGGTCAGTGCAAACAAAGCATATGTGGCTGCTACTGCGGATCTTGCCGATTTGGAAAAATCTAGAACAGTTTTCCTAAACAGCCTTGCTGTTTTGATTGGCGAAAGTCCTGCAAATATTTCTGAATTAAAAAGAAAGCCGTATGATGATTCATATCTTGTAAAAATACCTGAATCTATACCATCAGAGGTTATAGATCAAAGACCCGATTATCTTGCGGCTGAAAAAATGGTGGAAAAAGCGGGTATTGATGTCAGAGTTGCAAAAAAAGAATTTTTGCCGAGTATTAATCTTATAGGCTTGGCTGCTTTTGGCGCTTCTTCTTTGAGTCAGGCATTTAACTGGAGCAGTATGCTGGGTCTGTTTGGCGGAAGTGCAATGCTTAACCTGTTTACAGGCGGAAAAAAGGTTGCAAACTTGAAACTCAAAAAGAATGCATATGAACAGATTTTGCATGACTACTACAATACAAACCTCAAAGCAATTCAGGAGGTTAATGACTCACTGGTTTCGTTGAAACAGGACGACAAGAAGTATAAGACAAACCTCAAGGTATTTAATCTTGAACAGGAAGATTTTAAATACTCTGAACATAAATATGATGCAGGTTTGATTTCGTATCTTGATTTGCTTCAAAGAAAAGAAAATCTTCTTTCTTTGAACAAACAGGTTGTCTCAAATAAAATAGACTGCAATGTTGATTATATCGGCTTGTATAAGGCAACGGGCACGAAATTATAATTTGTTTGTATGTCGTTGTACTTTTTTGATGAATTCTAAGTATGATGTTTGAATATTGTCCAATTTGCGCAAATAAGCTGTCCCTAAAAACAGCCGGAGACGATGGAGAGATACCTTTTTGTGAGGCTTGTAACCGGTATTGGTTTAATTTGTTTCCTGTTTGTGTAATTGCATTAATTGTAAATCAGTTTGATGAAGTTGTTCTGTTGAAGCAATCATATTTATCGACTCAATATTCTACATATGTTGCCGGATATATGCAAAGCGGAGAGAGTGCAGAACAGGCAATTCAAAGAGAAATAAAAGAAGAAATAGGGCTGGATGTGTCTGAATTGTGTTATGTTACTTCGCACTGGTTTAATATGAAACAGATACTTATGATAGGTTTTATTGCCAAAACATCCAAGGCGGATTTTGTATTATCTTCAGAAGTCGATTCTGCCGAGTGGGTCAGACTGCAAGATGTTCCTCAAAAAATTTACCCCGAACATCCTGATAATATTGCATATTTGCTGTACAAAGAATATTTGAGACGAAAGGGTTAATGTTAAAGTCTTTTGTCTCTATTTTGCTTAGTCTTATATTAAATCTTATTCAAATATTTTAGTTTCGTAGGTTGGGCATACTTGCCCAACGATAAAATTGGACATTAATTTGACTCGAAATTCTCTTTGTTTTTGAATTTCAGTCTAATTTAAAAATAATCTTTGTAATTTTATGTTCTAATAAAATCTGATTTCGTCTGGTTTGTTTTTTATAATCAAGCAGCTTCCGACGGCTAATATTTAGTGTTGTTGGGCAGGTATGCCCAAACGACAGTCCCTAATAATCCTGTTCTATAATAAATTTCTCTTTTATCAATAGTTTGTTGATTTATGTACTAAAAAATATTTATATTTTTGTGGCAATTTTAAAAACATAAATGTTTTTATAAAAATAGTAGGTAAGTTAATAAAGGAATATCATCGTGTCAGAAATTCGTCCAAGCATCGTTAGCGTTCGTCCATACCAATATGTTGGAGCTAATCTGTCAAATATAAGGAAGGTAAGCAATCCTGTTGAGCAAAATAATAAACCGAAAGGAATGTCAAGAGGAAAGAAGATTACTATTGCAACAGTTGCTGCTGCTCTGCTGGGTATTGGAGCCATTGTTATAACAAGGGGAAAAGCTGCGGCAAAAGCTGCACAAAAGGCAAAATTGCTTGCAGATATTCCGCCGGAACTGCAAACAAGATTTTCTGCAATCAAAGACCTTAAAGGTAAGGAATTTGTTGACAGGGCTTATTCTGAACTTGTTGAGTATATGGGACTTAAAGGTGTTGCACCCAAAGAAGTTGCTATAAAAAATGCGGATGGTCTTTTCAGTGTAACAGGCGGTTATAATTGTATAGACAACACTATTGAATTTTCAGAAGGCATTTTGACAAAGTTGTGCAAAAAAGATCAGATTGGTATGATGGCCCATGAACTGCGCCATTGCAAACAATATACGGATATGCTGAGAACAGAGGGTATTACTGTTGAAAAATATGTTGAATCTACTGTAAAAAGTATGTTGGAGAGAGCTAAAAATAATGGGTTTAATATGCAATATCAATTTGCATATAATGTGGCAAAAGAACAAGGAAGACTGCAAGAGTTTTTGACAAATGTAAAAAAACAATGGACAAAAGATTTATCAAAAAAGGTCAGAGAAAATTATAAAGATGTTCTTGCAATGCCAAAGATTAAGGCGAATTCGCCTGAGGGTATAAAAGCTTATGAAAATTTAAAGGCAAACAGTGAATATGTCGGGCTCGGATTTTTGGGTTCGGGTTCCGATGCATATAGAAACAACCCGGTTGAAGTAGATGCGTATGCATTTGGCGACAAAATTGAAGAAATGTTTGAAAAGTTTATTAAAGCAGTAAATATTTAGTATAGTTTAATATAAAAAACGGGACAAGACGTTGCCTTGTGGTTCTCATCCCCCCATAAAACAAAAAAGACTCTATCCGGAGTCAAAAAACGAAGCAGGGAGGAGATTGTCTTGTTCGCTCGCATATAACGGCGTTACGCCTTCCACCTACGCGTAAGGCTTCAGTTTCGTCGGTTGGGCATACTTGCCCAACGATAAAATTGGACATTAATTTGACTCGAAATTCTCTTTGTTTTGTGAGTTTCAGCCCAATTTAAAATATTATTTGTAATTTTGTGTCCTAATAAACTCCAATATAATCTGTTTTATGAATACAATATCAAACAGCTTTCTACTACTGAAGGTTAGTGTTGTTGGGCAAGTATGCCCAACCGACAGTCCGAAGCAATGCATTGTGTGTTTTCTTCTAGCATAATTTCGTAACCGACAAGTGCTGTGGATTTCCAGTCCAAGAAT
>CALVEJ010000009.1 GCA_944326535.1 Candidatus Gastranaerophilales bacterium
TCTAGTGGATAGGTTATGGGCTCATTGTTTAAAGAAACCAGAGCAACGTATTTTCTCGGTACATTCATTTTGACAATGGCAGAGTATTCTTCATTTGGGGCAACAATAGCAGGTGCATCCAGCTTCATGGGAATAAATCTTGCGACACCATATCTCATTGAAGCCTTTTCATTAATTACAAATTCCGAAACAATTCTCCACTCGTTGGAAAATTTCTTGAGATAATAAATAGACGTGGACTCTGAATCAATATAACCGTTGCCTTTTATATAATCAACAGAGGCGTTTGTAAGTCCGCTAAGCCGCTCATTTGCAATAACTGTAGCATTATCTATATCAACGTTGACTGACAGAACCTTTATTGAATATCTGGCATCCGGAAAATCCTTCCAAGCATCCAAGACGAATTTTTTCAGTGTAGCCTTGTCATATCCGTCAGAATTTCTGTATGAATCATCGTGCAATTTTAAAAATGCATCCAGATTTTGGTTATTTGTGTATTTTTGATAATCTTCAAATATTTTTCTAATTTGAATTTCAGCAGGTATTTCCGATCTTTTGTGAAAACCTATTGATGAAATATCTATTGCAAGCTTGTCATCTTGTGCATAAGCACCTGCTGATGTACAAACAAATATTATAGTAAAAAATAGTATTAAAAGTTTTTTCATGCTAATATTCTATCCTCTCCCTGAACATTATAACAAAAATTAAACTTTATCTTAAATTATTTAATAATTTTTGTGTATAATTATTTTGAGGTAAATATGCTATTATCACTGGATATTGGTAACACAACTACAACTATAGGTCTATTTGACGGTGACAATCTTGTTGACACTTGGTCAATAGCTTCGGAAAAACATCGTTCTGAAGATGAACTCGGAATTTTACTTATAAACCTTTTAACATTCCATAATTATTCGGATTTTATTGACTCTGCCTGCATGTGCAGCGTTGTAGAGTGTCTTACGGAAAGATATCAAAATGCAATTAAAAGATATTTGGGAATAAAACCTTTTATCGTCACTAACAAGACAACAAATCTTTTAAAATATAATGTTGATTATCCGGAGGAAGTCGGTGCAGATAGAATTGTAAATGCATTTGCTGCATATAGCCTGTACAAAAGTGACTGTATCGTTGTTGATCTGGGCACGGCAACGTCTTTTGACATTGTGACAGGCAGTGGAGAATTTCTCGGCGGTGTAATATGTGCCGGTATGAAAATTCAGGCGGAAAGTCTGAAAAAGTTTACATCAAAACTCCCATTGATTAAAATTGAAGCACCCAAAAATGCAATAGGAAAAAACACTATAGATGCAATGCTTTCGGGTACGGTAAGAGGCCATGCCTGCATGATCAGCGGACTGATAGAAGAATGTTCAAAAGAGCTTGGCAGTAATCCGATTGTTATTGCCACGGGCGGATATTCTGAAATTGTTGCTCAATACATGAAAAAAACTTTTGATTATATAAATCCCTACATTACTTTAGAGGGGTTAAAGCTTATTTATGATGCACATGTTCTCAATGTATAGGAATTTGAGATAAATCATTCATTAAAACGAGTAAATCATATAAAAACAGCGTTAAAATATTTACATAAGGGTACTTGTGTATATTTTGGAGGGGATATGTATAATGCTGTGAAACAACACTGCTTTCAGCAACCTGATACTATTTCAGCTGCAAAAGTTACTCCTATAAATGAACTCTATGTTCCTCAAACTAACGGAGAAATTTCTGTTTCAATTATGCAGAACTGGACTCTTCAAGCAACAGAATGCTATGAAATAAATTCTGACTGTACCAGATGCTCATTGTACGGAGGAAACTATTCGTTTATATGTCAGATGCCCAAAATAGTAAAAGCTTTGCTAAAAGCTTATGGACCGCCTCAGAATTCACAAAGTGCAAATGAACTCTAAAACTTTTCTATAACAAATTTTGTTGCATCATCTATTGTTTCCGGAGTATTTAGGTTTTTTTCGATATCTCCCACCGAATTTGATACAGTCGATTTGTTTTTCATCCTCTTATATGCATATAAGAGAACAAACAGCACGATACCCGAACCGCAAACAAGAACCATTGCTTTTAAAAATTTTGAAAAAACCTTTTTTAATTCAGATTTTTTTTCAATTTTTGTTTTTGGTATTAACGGACTTGCAGATACAGGCAAATCCGCAGATAACGGCAGTACAAGAAATATGCCAAGGAGCATTGATACAAATATCTTAACTAATTTTGATGAAAATTTTTGCATAACATCTCCGATATGTGCCTATTCTGACTTTTCAGCCGCTTTTTTGCGTGTTCTTGAAGCTTTGCGTGTTTTGGTTTGTTTTTTAGGCTTTTCTTCGACAGACTGCTGTTCATCGGCTGCAGTAGTCTGCACTGTTTGCTCAGCATCTGTTTTTATTAATTCCTTAGCAGCTTCTTTGGCTTTTGCTGCTGCCTTAGCTTTTCTAGGTGTACGTTTCTTTGCTTTTGGTTCAGCCTGCAGTTCTACCGGCATATCCTGTTCTTTTGCTTCAAACGGTTCTGTTTTTGCCGGTTCTTCAGGTTTTACATCTTCAGCCAAAAGATCATTTACTTCTGAGATTAGTTCCTGCAAAGCAGCATCATCTTTTCTCTTGTTATTTTTTCTGTTTTTATTAAATCTTTTATTTCTATTGTCTCTTTTGTTTTGATTTTGCTGTTCTTTTTCTTCAGGCTGTTGTATATCATCAACCTGAACATTTTCCTGAGAGTTTTCTTTAGTATTGTGCAATCGTCTGTCATACTCATTTTTGATGTTATTTTGACCGTTTTGTGAGTTATTTGCATTTTGATGATTGAATACTTTATTATGTTTTTTCCCGTTATTGATTGGCAATTTCAATTTTGCTGCTTTTGATCTTTGTTCACCTTCGCTCAAAGAAGAAGCAAAACCAAAATCCTCTAGCAATTCACCTGTTCCATGACAATGCGGGCATTTTTTCGTAAATATTTCAGACAGACTTTGCCCCTGTCTGTGTCTTGTCATTTCAACGAGTCCCAGATCTGAAAGCTGTCCGACCTGCGGTTTTGCTTTATCAGCCTCAACCGCAAGTTCAAGTTCTTCCATAATGGCAATTTTATCTGCGCGGCTCAGCATATCGATAAAATCAATAATAATCATTCCGCCTATGTTCCTGAGCTTAAGCTGTCTTGCAATTTCAGTAACAGCTTCTTTGTTGGTTTTTAAAATAGTTTCATCCTGTGTTGCAGAACTGATAAATTTACCGCTGTTTACATCAATTACAGTAAGAGCTTCCGTTGTTTGAATAAACAGATAACCGCCTGAAGGCAGATTGACTTTAACCTGAAGCGCCTGTTCTATTTCTTTTTTTACACCCGAAGCAACAAGAAGCGGCTCACTGCCTTTGTAAACAGAAATATCAATATTTTTGTTTAGATTCCAGTTTTGAATCAGCTGCTGCACTCTATGCATTGCATAAGGTGTATCAACAACTATTTCTTTTACATCCTCTGTACAAGCTTCTCTAATAACTCTATAGAGCAAGTCCTGATCTCTGTATAAAAGGTTAGGCGCATCAACAAGCTCTGCCTGAGTAACAATTGTATTCCACTTTTCAAGAAGGATTTCCAAATCCTCTTGTATTTCAGCTTCAGTTTGCCCTTCAGCTTCAGTCCTGATAATTACACCGACTCCGACAGGTTTAAGCAAGCTCACAATAGATTTTAGCCTTGCTCGTTCTTTTGAAGACATAATTTTTTTGCTTACATTAATACCTGTTTCCTGAGGCATAAGAACACAAAATCTGCCCGGAAGACTCAGGGATGTAGTGACACGTGGACCCTTGTGCCCTGTAGGCTCTTTTACAACCTGAACAACAAGTTTTTGTTTGGGTGAAAGTTTATCTTGAAGCCCGCCTTTTCCGATTACGTCAGCTGCGTGCAAAAATCCCATTTTATCCGAACCTACATCTACAAATGCAGCTTCAATACTGGGCAAAATATTTTCAACTTTACTCAAATATACATCACCGAGCAGGATTTCACCCCTGTTAATATAAAATTCAGTTGCTTTATTATCCTCGAAAACAGCGGCAATATTGTCACGTTCCGCAATTACAATTGATTTAGCCATAATAATTCCTTTAAATATCTGTAAACTTATTTAACCTGTGCTTTACTATAGAACGTTTAAATTCTCATCATAAAAAGCGACTCTGGTTATATTAAACTTTGTCTCAGGATAGAAAATTTTCATCAAATCATCAGCACGAACAGACGGAATATCAGCATTCTGTCCTGTTTTTAATGTTACATACAATTTGTTGTTACTGATTTCAACATCTTTTACTGATTGTTTAATGTTTACTAATTTGTCTACACCTTTTTTTGTCTTCTTCTTTAAGAATATTTCATCTTCTGAAGTAAGCTTATCTTTAATATACATTAAATCCTCAAAATTTGAAACATCTTCAATCAAATGAACTATCTCATATCTTGCCCACTGGGTTGTATGGTCAAGAGACATAGTATTTTTATCAATTTCACAAATATTAATAATCTGCGCCATTGGATCAAACGAACTGTTTAAAATATCAATTAAGTTATTTATGTCATGTTCCCCGTACAGCTCAAAATCTATAAACTCAGTATTGCTTTCAAGAAATATCGGCAATGCTGCACCGAGTGAAATTTTGGGGATTGGATTAAATCCCTCTGTAAATACAACAGGAAGTTGTGAACGAAACAGTCCTTTTACAAGAGTATTTTGCCAATCAAGGTGTGAAAGAAACTTTAAATAACCTTTTTTTGTAACTTTTGCTCTGTATTTTCTAATATCGTCTCTTGAGTATGACTTTTTCTCAGTGATGACCGGTATATATGGTTTATCAATGTGTTTTGCAACTTTAAAAGAAGAGCAAATACCGCAATTTGAACATTTTGTTTCACAAGGCACGCTCGCTGCACTATTCATTGCCTTTTTGTATTCTTCTACAAACCAGTCTTTTTTTATACCGACATTTATAAAATCCCATGGCAGTTTGTCATTAATACCGAACTCTTTTTGTGAAAGCTCTGCAAGAGAAATACCGCAGCTTTCAGCAATACTGTACCACTTGTCCTTATCAAAATTTTCATCCCATGCATCTAGATAGCATCCGTTCTCATAAAGAGCGTTTATGTATTTACAAAGAGATGCGTCTCCTCTGGTTATAACTGCTTCAATTTCAGAAATATATTTTTCATGAATTTTAATTTTAACACCCTTTAAAGAACGGGATTTTTCCCTGATGTAAGAAATTTTGTCAGATATTTTTTGCAAAGAATCCTGTCCGCACCATTGAAACGGAGTAAACGGTTTCGGTACAAAAATAGACAGAGTGCATGTCAGTTTTAAGTCATAATTAAGCCCGAGTTCTTTTTTGATGAGCTTTGCTCTGTATTTAATACCGTTCAACAATTCAATAAACTCATCAATATCCGCATATGTCTCCGTAGGAAGTCCGAGAATAAAATAGTATTTTATGCTGTCGTAGCCATTTTTGTAGCAATCAAGAGTAGTATTTATTATTTGTTCTCGTGATATATTCTTATTTATGACATCTCTCAGACGTTGTGAACCCGCTTCCGGCGCAAGTGTTATTGTTGTTTTTCTGACATCTTTTACCAGATTTGAAAGTCTTATATTAAACTTGTCTATTCTTTGACTCGGCAAAGAGGCAGAAACCTTTTTATCGCTAAAATAACATGTTAATTCTTCAAGCACCGGTTCTATATTTGTATAGTCATTTGATGAGAGTGACAGCATCGAAAATTCGTCATAGCCTGTGTTTTTTACCAAATCCTTAGTAATAGATATAATATCCTGGGCTTTTCTTTCTCTTATCGGCAGATTTACATGCCCGGGCTGGCAAAATCTGCACATTCTTCCGCATCCTCGTCTTATTTCAACAACTGCTCTGTCATGAATAGAGGTGGAAAATGGCACGGGATGTTTTCTCGGCGCCGAGTCAGAAGAAAAATCATAGATTCTCTTATTAATAATCTTTCCGTCATAAAACTCTGGTACATATACGCCCTCAATCTCGGAAAGTGCAAGCAAAATATCTTTTCTTTTCTTGCCGGAAGCTTTGTTTGTCTTGTATGCCTCAACAACTTCTTTTAAGATATCTTCGCCATCACCGATTAAAAAAGCATCTACGAAATCTTTTATCGGCTCCGGATTGTATGTACACGGTCCTCCTGCCAGAACTATAGGATGAGATTCTTGTCTGTCCTTGGAAACAACAGGAATATCTGACATTTCCATCATTGCAAGCATTGTCGGATATGCAAGCTCATATTGAAGAGAAAAGCCAAGCATGTCAAAATCGCCAAGACAAACTTTTGATTCAACCCCATAAAGAAACAACCCCTGTTTTTCAATTTCATTTTTACAGTCAGTATCAGGTGCATATGCACGATCACACATACAGCCGTCTATGGAATTCAATGTCTCATAAAGTATTCTGTGCCCCAGATTGCTCGCACCAACTTCATATTTATCAGGAAAAACAATGGCAAATCTTACGTCAGCCGTTTCAAAATCCTTGTTGTATGAATAAAGTTCATGTCCTACATATTGATAAGGCTTGTTAACATTAAAAAGAAGCTTATCCAGCGTATTTTTGTCTAACTTTCTCATAAATTCCAAATACCGTTATATAATGTTTTTTGGCAAAAATTTGTCTATTTCAATAATTGTTCCGTCAAGTTCATTATTTCTAAACATAAGCAGAAAATCAAGCAGTCTGTCATTTGGAACATTGTAGCTGTACAATGACGGTGCACCGTTTTTATCTCTCATTACTTTAACTATATAATGGCAGTCTTTTGCATAGTTCAACAGGTTTTCCGCTTTAAACGGATATCCGTTTACATCTTTATCCATTCTTACATAACTAAACCCGGCAAAAGATTTAACCTTTTCTTTTTCATTGACCGGTTTATTCTTTATGTGTTTGCTAAATATATTAATAACTTTTTTACTAATTTCTTCAGACATACAAATTATTAAAACTTATTTTGAGCGTCTTGGCTAACATTTTACAAAATTCAACAAAAAAAAGAGCAGACATATTGTCTGCTCTTTATATTAATTATGTATTCCTATGACTATGCGTTAGGGATAGTGTCCAATTTAGCAAGTCCTTCTGCTGCTACTTTTTGGACATTTTCATCTGCATCCTGTTTAGACAATTCAAAGATTTCTTTCATAACAGGTTTGTATTCAGGTCTTGCATTGTAAGCAAGTGCTGCAAGACCGCTTGCTCTCAACATCGGGTTCGGGTTGTCTTTTATTGTTGTAACAATTTGTTCCATACCCGGAAGATCCTTGATGTCAGGTGTCATGTTGTTTGTTTTCTTGAATTCATCAATCAAGAGGTTTTGCAGAATAGCTGTTGTAAACAGTGCATACTGTTTGTTTCGTTCTGCCATCTCTAACGGAGAGATTTTATTTGCTTCTACCATATCAGCTTCTGACAATTGTTTACCTGAAAGCAGCTGTTGTCTCAAATCCTTTTGATGTTCAGTTGGTCCTTCAAGAGCTGAAGTATCTTTACCGATTACACCGAGTAATGATTCCATCAATGCTGTGTCAAGAAGTGTCGGCGCCAATTGTAAATTGTTTTGAGCCAAATCTGCAACTTTTTCTATTGCATCGCCGGCTTTTTGCAAATCATCGGATTTGATATCCTGAATTACTGCAGGCAGGCTGAAATCTGACGGAACAGCTGTTGGTTGCGCCTGAGCTTGAGCTGCTTCCGGAGCAGGAATTACAGAAGGCGGAACTTGTTGATTTACAGTTTGTTGATTAATTATCTGGGGTGCAGGAGCAGCTGCCGGAGCAGTTGCAGTTTGCTGTTGATACTGAGGAACAGGCTGCTGTTGTGCCTGAGGATAAACTGTTTGTTGTACCGGTATCGGTTGAGTATAAACCGGAGCTTGTGTTTGAACCGGCGGATAATATTGCGGCTGAGGCTGTGTCATAACAACCTGTCCCTGCTGTTGAACAACAGGTGCTGTTTGTACTGCCGGATAATAAACAGGTGCTTGAGCAGCTTGAGGATAGCTGTATATTGGCGCCTGAGGATATGCATATGTACTTGATTGCTGTGTACCCGGAGTGTTTACCTTCGGATCAAGAATATTAATTTTAATTGCATTGTATTCAGCGGGTGATTGTTGAGGATATGTTGCAACTGGTGCGTATCCGTAATTTGCTGGTAAAGGTGCTTGTATCATTTCATTCCCCTTTGTAATATCGTTTGACACTTATTTAAGAGAACTCAATATTTAAAATTGCTATTTGTCCCTTATAAATTAATAAATCTTAACATTGAGTTTCGGCTATAAATAAATAAGAAACCGTAAACACGGTTGTTTATGCATTATAATTTACATTTTGTCCCGCATCTGCCGGAGCCGGAATAGGCATAGGTGCCGGTTGAAGCATCGGTGCAGTTTGTTGTGCAGGTATAGCACCGTTCGGAGCATCAACATTTGCACCAGAAATATTAATTTTGATAGCATTATATTCTGCAGCTGGTGACGGAACATAAGTCATAGGTTGTTGAATCATTTTTCCTCCGTTAAATGAGATGGTTTTTCGATTATACTTGCTAAATAATCGAATATAAAAATTTTTGTTAGTAAAATGTGTTTTCGGTAACAAAAGTTAACACAAAAAATTTATATTAACGATAATTTCGGCATAAACCCTTTTCTATACTCAGAATACAACTAACAATATTTATTTGCAAATTTAGATTAACCACCTGTCAGTAGTAAAAAAAATCTGTTTGTATTAATATTAAGTGAAGAGGTAAACATGCCGATAAAACACTCAACATACTCTGTAATCATTGTAGGAAGCGGGATAGCAGGTCTCTACGCCGCAATAAAGATGTCGGAAACTTTAAAACTGTCTGACGGAATACTTGTCATGACAAAATCACAGCTTTCTGAGTGCAATTCCAGATATGCACAAGGCGGTATTGTCGGTGTTTTGCCTGAAAATAAACTTGATTCCGTAAGTCTTCACGTTGCTGACACAATAAAAGCGGGCTGCGGATTGTGTGATTTTAATGTAGTCAAATTCATTTCAGAAAACAGTCAGCATGCCATTAAAGACTTAATGAAATATGGGGTTAAATTTGACAGAAACGAAAAAAATGAATTAAATTACACCCTTGAAGGCGCACACAGTGTCAGAAGAATTTTGCATGTCGGCGGTGATGCAACAGGCTACGGAATAGAAAAAGAACTGGTAAACAAGATAAAAAATGATCCGGTAATTTCTGCCAATATAACAGTTTATGAAGACACTCTTGCGACTGATTTGCTTATTGATTCAAAAAATATATGCAGAGGCGTAATTGCATACAACAGTGTTTCTCAGGAGTATGAGGCTGTATATGCACCGGTCACCGTTCTTGCAACAGGCGGTACAGGACAGGTATATAAATACACAACAAATCCGTCTGTAACCACAGGCGACGGACTTGCACTTGCCATCAGAGCCAATGCAAATGTAAAAGATATGGAGTTTATTCAATTTCACCCGACAGCGCTTTCTTTAAAAAATGATGACTCAAGATTTTTGATTTCAGAATCTGTCAGAGGTGAAGGAGCAAAACTTGTAAACCAAAATAGTGAATATTTTATGTCGGATCATCCGCAAAAAGATCTTGCGCCGAGAGATGTTGTTGCAAGGGCAATATATGCACAGCTTTCTCAAGGAAACGATGTATTTTTGGATGCCACCGGCATAAATATTGAAAAATTCAAAACAAGATTTCCAAATATATATAAAACCTGTATTGACAACGGTATTGATGTTTCGAAAGATTTTATACCGGTTTCGCCTGCGGCTCACTATTGTATGGGCGGTATAAAAACCGATGTTAACGGAAAAACATCTATTGAAAATTTATATGCAATTGGCGAAGTCGCATGTACATCACTGCACGGAGCTAACAGACTTGCCAGCAATTCTTTGCTTGAGTGTGTGGTCACGGCATATGAACTTGTAAATACACTTGCAAAAGAAAAACTTCTTCCGTCAAACATCATAGATGAAAAAATTATGTCTACAATTAAATCTTATGCGCAGGATGATGACTCGTTTGATGACAATATCGATGCAGATGCATTGAAAACGGAATTAAAACAAGTAATGTGGAACAAAGTCGGTATTTCAAGAACAGAAACATCTTTAAATAAAGCTCTTGAAATCATAAATGAAATTGAAAACGAATTTACCAATAGCAACCCACAAAAAAGCAAATACAATACTGTATCAGAATACGAACTGAGAAATATGATTTATGTTGCAAAATGTATTATCAATGCTGCATTAAATCGAAAAGAATCAATTGGTGCACACTACAGAGCTGATTTTGAACCACAAAGACAAACAAACACAATTTCTTCTGAATTTGGAGAAAAAACAGATGACTCAAAAATTATTGCATGATTTTATTGTTGCAGAACACATTGAAAATGCTTTAAAAGAAGATATAGGTTATGGAGACATTACTACTGATTTTATCTACAATGAAAACGATAAAATCAAGGCTAATCTGAATACAAGACAGGACTGTATTGTCTGCGGTATTGATGTATTTGAAAAAGTATTCAATATACTTTCGAGCAATGTAAAAGTAACAAAATTTTTTAAAGACGGAGACTCTGCTCATGCAGGTCAATGTCTGGCTGCAGTAGAAGGTCCGGCAAGAGCCGTGCTGATTGGTGAAAGAACAGCACTAAATTATATGCAGAGAATGTCCGGAATTGCTACTGAAACAAGAAAATATCAAGATGCAATAAAACCTTATACAGCAAGTGTTACAGACACAAGAAAAAATACACCCGGCTTTAGAATGTTTGAAAAGTATGCTGTTATGACAGGCGGAGCAAAACTTCACCGCTTTAACCTTTGTGACTGTGTAATGATAAAAGATAATCACATCAAACATGCCGGTTCTATCACAGCGGCTGTTGAAAGATTAAGAGAAGGTTTATCTCATACACACAAAATAGAAATAGAATGCGATACATTAGAACAAGTTCAAGAAGCACTGAGTGCTGGCTGTGATATTATAATGCTGGATAATATGTCTGTTGAAGACATGAAAAAATGTGTAAAGATAGTAAACAAAAGGGCTATTGTTGAAGCTAGCGGAAATGTTAAAATAAATACAATCAATGAAATAGCATCTGCCGGAGTAGATGTAATTTCTACAAGTGCCATTGTAGCAGCTGCACCGGTAATAGATTTAGGATTGGATATATCTTAATGAGCTTCAAAATATTAGTTTGCATAAAGCAAGTCCCTGATACTGATGATATCAAATGGACAGAACACAATACCATTCAAAGAGAAGGGCTTGAATCTATAATAAACCCCTTTGATCTCGGTGCAATAGAACTTGCACTAAAAGCAAAGGATATGCTTTCAAAAAGCAATGTACAAGCTGAAATAGATGTTATATCTATGGGTCCGCCGCAAGCAAAACAAGCGCTGATGACAGCACTTGCGCTCGGATGCCAGAATGCTTTTCTGCTTAGTGACAAAAAGTTTTCAGCAGCTGACACTCTGGCGACAGCATATACTCTATCACAGTTTATAACAACAAAAATTCCTGATTACAAACTCATTATATGCGGACAGCAAGCAATTGACGGAGATACAGCACAAACACCGTCAAGTATGGCACAAAAATTGAATACAGCACAGATTACAAATGCAGTAGCATTACAGGAAATTAACGAAGCATATTCAATTTGGGTTCAGGATACAAAATCGCAAAAAAGAACCGTGAAATCAGGTTTTCCTCTTCTTGTTGCAACTACATTAAAGAATATAGAAAAACTGCCAGATATAAACGGATATATTCGTGCGCAAAAGACTGAAATAAAGGTCTGCAACGCAGAAGAGATAAATGCAGATAAAGCCAAAATAGGTCTTTTGGGTTCCCCGACACAGGTAAAAAAAGCTTTTGTACCGGAAATACAAAGAAATACAACATTAATTGAAAATGAACCGACTAACCATTGTGCAAATTATATATTGAATGAAATAAAATCTTGTAAGGCAAATAATGAATAAAAAAGCGCTGATATATATAGAAATAAATAATAATATAGAAAAAGTTTCAAAAGAAATTATTTCAAAAATAAATACTCTGTCTAATGATATTGAGATAGACGGTGTTGTCATTTCTGACGAAATGACAATAAGAAACAATTTTGATGAATTAAAACAATTAAAACTGGATAAGCTGTATTTAATAAAGGACAACCTGTTTGATACGTTTCAAACTTGCCTTTTTGCAAACGTGCTTTCATCATTTTTGAAAGAAAACAATCCCGATATTTTTCTGATGGGAGCAACAGAAAATGGCAGAGATCTTGCACCGAGAACGGCATCAACTCTGGATATAGGTCTTACTGCTGACTGCACTGAACTTCAGCTGGATGAAAACGCCAATCTTCTCGCTACTCGCCCGACATACGGCGGAAAAATGATGGCAACAATTATCTCTAAAACAAAACCGAATTTTGCTACTGTCAGACCAGGGGCGTTTAAGGAAAACGCAAGTGCTGCTGGCTTACCTGAAATAATTGAAGCAATTCCTGCAATAAACGGACATGAGTTTTTAATTGAAGTATTAAAATGTGAGCCAAAACCGCAAATTGAAGACTGGACATGCGCTGATGTAATTGTTGCGGGTGGACTGGGATTAAAAACGAAAGAAAATTTTGAAAAGGTATATGAGTTTTGCCAAATAACAGGTGCTAAACCGGCGGCTTCAAGAGCTGCAGTGGAATTAGGCTGGGCTCCGTCAGATATTCAAGTCGGGCAAACAGGCTGTTCTGTATGTCCAAAATTGTATATAGCACTTGGTATTTCAGGTGCAATGCAGCACATGGCAGGTATAACCAATGCGGATAGAATTATTGCTGTCAATACAGACAAATATGCACCAATTATGCAGGCTTCAGACACCGCAATTGTTGCAGATGCTTGTTCTATACTGCAAAACATGATTGATGAATGCACTGTCAACAGATAAACTACGTTAAACCAAACCTTCTTTTATAGCTTTTACTGCAGCCTGTGTACGATCATCAACAACAAGTTTTTGAATTATATTGCACACATGAGCTTTAGCGGTATGTTCGCTTATCGTCAAAGTATTAGCTATTTCAGAATTTGATTGTCCGTCTACTACAAGCTTTAAAACCTCATATTCTCTTTCGGTAAGATTGGCATGCTGAGCCCTGAAAGCAGCTCTGGAATTCTGTTTTGCCGGGATAAAGCAGGAGGATTTATCTCTGATTAAAGGAACAATCTGAGGATCAAGCCATATTGCGCCGTCACTAACCGATTTTATGACCATTGTAAGAAGCTCTGTGTTAATGTCCTTTAATACATAGGCGTAGGCACCCGCACTCAGGGCATCCATAACCTCTTTTTCATTAATATGAGAAGTAAGCATCATAATTTTTTGATCGACATTATTTGCCAAAATCCGCTTTGTTGCTTCAATACCCGATATATCAGGCAATCCTATATCCATAAGAATTACATCAGGGTTTAGTATCTTTGCCTTTTCAACGGCTTCTTTACCTGTTTCTGCCTCTGCAATAAGTTTTATATCCTGTGTATCATTAAACAAAGACCTTAACCCTACTCTCAAGAGTTTTTGATCTTCTACCATAAGAATTGATACAGACTTCATACACTCTCTCCACTCAAAATTTTCTAATTAAAATATAAGAAAAAATTTTTTACACAACATCACCCAAAAAAAATTTTGCGTATGATATTTTTTTTCATTAAAAATTTACTTATTTTTTATTACTATTCGATATATAGTGATAACACTATTCTTCGTGATGTTAGTTATTTATAACGATACGATATATAATGATAATAATCACAGACACATGTTGTTATATCGATACGCAATATAGTGATAATATTTTTATTAAGTTAGTAAAATAAATTCACATAAATAATACCCATGCCTATAATAAAAATATGGAAATTGACAAAAAATCATTCAAAAACAAAATAAACTTTTTATTTACTGCCGACGGATCAGCAGGATTGTACAATATGGAAGTAGATGATGTTTATCATTCTGTATACGGCGCAAAATCAGAAGCTATAGAAAAATTCATTATGCCTCTCGATTTTGAAAAAATATTTTTTAACCGAAAAGAACTAAAAATCTTAGACATTTGTTATGGAATCGGGTATAACACAAAAGCACTAATAAAAAAAATAATAGAGACAAAATATATTGGGAATGTAGAAATTGATTTGTTGGAATACAATTTAAATCTTATACTAGTTTCTCCTTTTATAAAGGACGGGTTTTTCAAAACATATCCTGAAGTATCATATGCGCTCATTCAAAACCTGCTGCACATCATTTACGAAAACAAAGATGAGCTTTGTTCAATGCTGAATAAATCAACAAACAAAAAATTCTATGAACCGTTTTATCGCCATTTAATTAAAAAATTTAAAAACTTCCGGTATAATTTATACCCCCGTGAGAAAAATAACGCCTTCTTACATAATATATATTATCACTGTATATCGCATAGCATGAAAAACAGGTTAAAATACCTTAAAAATAAGAATTTTGTAATTACACCTCATATAGGCGACGCAAGACAAGCTGTAAAAGAGCTGTCAGGCTGTTATGATATTGTCTTTTTAGATGCATTTACGCCGGCAAAGCAGCCGCTTTTGTGGACACTGGATTTTTTTAAGGAGCTTTACAGAGTCACCAAAAAAGATTGCATGATACTTACATACTCAAATTCATCATCCGTCAGACATGCAATGCTTGAGTCAGGATTTTTTGTCGGAAAACTTTTTGACAAAGAAAATAGAAACTGCGGAACATGTGCATCAAAAAATCAGGATTACATAAAAAACAAACTTGATGATTTTGATCTGGGGTTGATGAAAACTAGTGCGGGTGTTTATTATATTGATAAAAACTTAAACTCATCAAATGATGAAATATTAAAAGAGCATGAAATGAGGAAACAACAACTTCAGCTTGAATCATCAAGCCAATTTATAAAAAGATACAAAAACAATCAGGAGCATTTAAATGAAAAAATATGATCTGGTCATATGCGGCGGAGGAACAGCGGGTGTGGCTGCCGGATATATTTCGGCAAAACTCGGATTAAAAACATTGATTATTGAAAAAAATATTCACCTTGGAGGAACAATCACTTCTGCTCTTGTTATGCCAGCAATGAAATCTAATACAAAAAATATAAACTGTGATTTTTTGAATGATTTTGTTGCCGAATTAAAAAAATTAGGCGGTCAGATTGAATATGGAGACGGCAATATAGGCTGGTTTAATCCCGAGCTTTCAAAAATTGCACTTGATAATATGCTCGAACGTGTAAATTGTGATGTACTATATAATACTGAAATCGTAAATGCCGTTTCAGAGAAAAATCATGTAAAATCTGTTTGTGTATCCTCAAAAATATTATCACTATATATCGACTCGTTATATTTTGTGGACACAACAGGCGATGGAAATTTTTCTGCAATTTTAAAAAATAAAATTTTAGAAGATTTTTCTCAAAGACAACCGATGACAATGAGATTTCATGTTTCAGGTGTTGATTTGAAAAAGTTTTCTGACTGGTTGTTAGAATTTGACAAAGACAGAAATGTCTCGACATCATTTGTTATAGACGGGGACATTCATCTTTCGACTGCCTGCACGTGGGATACAGACAGAAACTGGGCATTATGGCCCATATTTAAGCAAGGTATAGAGGATGGCATAATTACTGAGACTGATGCCTCTTATTTTCAGCTGTTTACTATACCCGGTATGCCGGGAACAGTATCTATGAACTGCCCAAGAATATTGCTGGACAAGGATATAGACCCATTAGATCCGTTACAGGTATCAAAAGCCATATCATATTCAAGAAAGCAGATATTCAGGCTGTATTCCTTTATGCGTAAGTATTTTCCGGGTTTTGAGAACTCGTTTATTTCAAATATTGCAGATATGTTAGGAGTTAGAGAATCCAGAAGAATCTGCGGAAAAAGAATTTACACAAAGGATGACATTTTAAGCGGAGAAACATACGGAAATCCGGTTCTTCACTCAGATTATCCCATAGATATTCATTCATACAAAAAAGATTCATCAACACTTGAAAAGGCTTCCGTAGAATATGAATTACCTATTGAGTGCCTGATTTCATCTGATTTTGACAATTTGTTTATGGCGGGCAGAAATATTTCTGCTGATTTTAGTGCACAAGCAGCTCTAAGAGTCCAAACATCCTGTTTTTCAATGGGTGAAGCCGTAGCAAAACATATTGCATCAATTCTAATTAAAAATTAGCGCAATATATTTTCAAATGCTTGTTTGTCAAAATATACCGGACATTCTTTGCGAATTTTTTGCGCACAATCATACATTTCTTCAAAACTTAAGTCTAAAAATATGTTTGCATAATTAGGATGTATATCAAAAAGTCCTGATACAAAATAAGGTATATTGTATCCCCAGGTATATTTTTTATGTAAATATGTATAATATTTTTCTATTAGGCTTAAATATGTTGATACAGAGTAATTTTTAGAACCTTTTGCAGCCAGATATCCTGTTAGAATTTCAATAGGCAGATTGCCAGCGCAGCGTCCTATACCATATACAGATGCATCAACAATATCAACACCACACTCAATAGCGCATATTGTGTTTGAAAATGCTTGTTGAAGGTTGTTGTGTGAATGAAATCCCAAATTTTCATAACCGCAATTTCTCAATTTTTCAATAATTCTTTTTACATCAGACGGATACAAAGAGCCGAAACTGTCAGCAAAATATAAGGCTTTGAGCATCTTTTCAGCGTGATATTTCTTTAAAAGCTGATAATGAGAATCTTCAAACCTTGATATTGCCATAAGGTTCAAAAACACTTCATACCCCATTTCAAATAGCTGCGAACAAACAGCAAAAGCTTCTTCTATTCTGTCGGGATACACAGCAACCCTTACAACGCTGACAGGAGTCTTTTCAGGATTATAATCAATAAAACTTTTTATATCAAATTTACCTATATCAACCATTACACATAACTTGCAATTGGCATCTATAGATATAAGATTATTAAGCATTTCATCAGTACAATTATAAAACTTGCCTTTTATATCATTATTCTGAATATTTCTGTATCCTATTTCAAAATAGTCAACACCTGACTTAACCGCAGTTTTATATGTTTCAGAAACAATTTCTCCCGTAAAATCCCAGTTATTTACATGCCCACCGTCTCTGATTGTACAATCCAGTATTTTAACCATAAATTTCTCCCATATAAGAAAGAGACGTATCAACCAGCTGCTTAGCCTGAAAAAGAGCATTGTCAAAGACTTCCTTGTTTGTATAGAAATCGTCTCTAATTATAAATTCTCTGACAATTTTTCTTGCATAAGAGCCAATGGCAACACCGTGTGCATCTATATTACACATTTTTGCCAGCCGGGTTGTTTTCGAATTAGTTCCGCCCGAAAGCATTAAATATACAGGAAGTTTTTCATTTTGAAAAATTTCAGCAGCAGCAACTGCCTGCAAAGTTGTTTTGTAATCGTCATCCTGACCGCTCATAGGCGCACCGTCAGCTTGAATAATTGTTGTATAAGGTTTTCTGTTCAAAATCAATTTTCGTATTCTTTTTATCAATTGTTCATTGCCCAATTTGGAACGATCGATACAGATACTCAGCATACCGTCGTAGAGATGATTAATTATATTCCATTTCTCTTCTGTTTCAAATTCATCACTGCCTGATGCGTGAAGCTCAATGCAGTCAATTCTTTTATCAATCAGCGGAGGAATTATTTTATTAAAGTCCTGTACTGTTGTCTTCATAGATATCGCATTACTACTGCAGGTTTTAATACAATTAGAACAGCCGATACATCGTTTTTTATCTATCTCAAAACAGCCGTTTTTATGTATAACAGCGTTATTTGGACAGTTTTTAATACACTCGCTGCAACCGCTGCATTTATCAGGCAGAATTTCCGCTTTACAGACATGAGGATCGCCTTGAATACCCAAACTGACACAAATAAAACGATTTTGTTCACAACCTGATTTTTTTATTCCGTTTTTGGCTGCATCAACAATTTCCGGCTTAGCACACACATCAAACAATACTGCGCCTGCACGGGAATATAAAAAGACAAGTCTTTCAACTTCTCTGACATCCTCATTACCTGCAGCACAAACAAGTTTAAAACATTTTTTTTCGTTTAAAATATCATCCAACATAGCAAAAACCGCACTGTATAAAGCATATATTAGCATAAACAAAGTTTCTGTAAAAAGAATTTTTGTGATAAATTATTCATATGTTTACAGGACTTATTGAAGAAGTAGGACAAATTGAAGATATAAAGTACTCAGATAATGCACTTTATATCAAAATTAAAGCTGAAAAAGTATTAGATGGTATAAAAATTGGTGATAGTATAGCAATAAACGGAGCCTGCCAAACTGTAACAGAATTTACTGACAGAGATTTTACCGTTTTTTCATCAGCTGAGACTGTTAAAGTTACAAATTTCTCTTCGTTAAAAAAAGGTCAATACGTAAATCTCGAAAGAGCAATGCTATTGTCTCAAAGACTGGACGGACACATTGTGAGCGGGCATGTTGACGGTGTTGCTTATATTGATAAAATAGAAAAATTTGCAGAAAATACAGAAATACATTTCACAACAGAAAAACAAATCTCTAATCAAATTGTAAAAAAAGGCTCTGTAACTATAAACGGAATAAGTCTTACTGTAGCTGATGTTGCAGACTCAAAATTCAAAGTTGCCGTTATCCCGCATACATTAAAAAACACAAACTTAAACTGCCTGAAAATAGGCGACACAGTCAACATTGAGACCGATATTATTGCAAAATATGTTGAAAAATATTTATCATCGAACCATAATAATACCAGTATAGATATGAATTTTTTAGAAAGAAACGGATTTCTTTAATGTCATTAATCGAAACTATTAAACAAAATATAAATAATGTCTTTTCGGAAGATAACAGCAAAAATTGCTTTGACAGCATAGAAGAAGCAATTGAAGGAATAAAAAAAGGTGGAATGATTATAATTGCCGATGACGAAGCAAGAGAAAACGAAGGCGATTTGATTTGTGCTGCAGAATTTGCAACTCCGGAAAATGTAAATTTTATGATTAAAGAAGCAAAAGGTGTACTTTGTGCACCGATTAGTGCTGACAGAGCAAAAAAACTCGGTCTTGACTTTATGGTCAAAAACAATACGGACATAAAGGGCACTGCTTTTACACAAAGTATTGATGCCGATCCAAAATACGGTGTCACAACAGGTGTATCAGCTATCGACCGCTCTATTACTCTTAAGCTTATTGCAGATGAAAAATCATCTCCTGTAGATTTCAGACAGCCGGGACATATATTTCCTCTTATTGCAAAAAAAGGCGGTGTATTGGAAAGAGTCGGGCACACGGAAGCTGCAGTTGATATATGCAAACTTGCAGGTTTAAAAGATGCCGGTGTTTGTTGTGAAATAGTAAACGAAGACGGAACAATGGCAAGACGTGACGACTTGAGAAAATTTGCTGACAAGCACAATCTAAAGTTTGTTACTGTTGCACAGCTCATTGCATACAGACTTAAAAATGAAAAATTGATGATAAGAGAGGCTGAGGTCAATCTGCCTACTGCATTCGGAACATTCAGACTAATCGGTTACAGACATGCTCTAACAGGACAGGAACACGTAGCATTGCTTAAAGATGACGGCAGTGACAAGATACCTCTTGTCAGAATGCACAGTATCTGCCTCACCGGAGATACATTCCACAGCCTGAGATGTGACTGTAACAGCCAGCTCCAAAACTCCATGAAAATGATTGATGAGTACGGCAAAGGAGCAGTTGTATATTTGATGAACCATGAAGGCAGAGGCATAGGTATTGTGAATAAAATTAAAGCCTATGCACTTCAAGACCAGGGTGAAGACACTATTCAAGCCAATCTGTCACTGGGCTTTAATTCGGATTTGAGAGATTATGGCGACGGAGCTCAAATATTGCTGGATCTCGGTTTTAAAAAGTTTAAGCTGATAACCAATAATCCTCAAAAAATTGTAGGACTGGAGGGCTACGGGCTTGAAATAGCAGAGAGGGTTCATGTTGACTCTGAATGCACAAAATACAATTACAGATATCTATGTACCAAAGCAAACAAAATGCATCACCTGCTTGAGATAGATATGAAAAAAACACAACTGGAGCAAAAATAATGACACAAACTTTGCAATATAATGTTCAGGAGTATTCTGACGAACAAAAAAATATATTTATGGGTCTGTACAATGACTTTAAAACCAAAGCTTACTCAGAATACAAATTTGAGCTGGAGCCATTGGATTATGATGATTTTACAGCAAGCGTAAACGAAGGCTTGATTAAATGTCTTATTCTATTTGAAGACTCCATTCCTACTGCTTTTATGGTTTACACTACAGAAATCAGCGAAGCGCTTGAATTAAACATTATACACTGTATTGGTGATGAAAACAGAAACTCAAAAAGAAAAATCTTGATGGAAAAATTTCTTGAACTCAATAAAGATATTCTGAAAGAAAAAATTGTCACCTATCCAATGCTCGGTACACAGGAAGAGTTCACACCGGAGATTACAAATTTTGGTTTCAAACTCGTAGGATTGTCTGTAGAGCGTTTTTACTTTGAAAATAATACCTCAAGAGATATTTTTAAAAACTACAAACCGCTACCGCTGCCGGAAGGGTATAAAATTACTGGTTGGGAATCAAAATATAAAGAGGATATGGTAGATGTAATTAATACGGCTTTTGCAAAGACATCAGATGCTCTTTTTGACCCGAGATTTTTAACCAAAGAAGGCAGCCAAGACATTCTGGAAAAAATTACAAATAACATATACGGCAAATTTTTACCCGATTGCACGAGTGTTCTTCTATACAAAGATAAACCTGTCGGTATTTGTTTTACAAATATAACAGCAGGTAGAATAGCAAATATACCTCTCATTGGTATGGGTAAAGAACACTGTTCAAAAGGATTGGGGCTTTCTCTTTTGCATTCAAGCATGAAAAAGCTTTTGTCTTATTACGGAAATACATTGTCAGAAGTCAATGCAAGTACAGAAACAGACAACTACCCTGCATTAAAAATGTACAGACGACTTGGATTTAAAGAAGATTACTACTATCCTCAGGCATACAAGCCTGTTGAATAAACTTTATAAAACAAATAAAAAAAAGAGGTCTTCAAATTATAATGAAGACATCTTTTTTATTATGCAATTCTTCCTTTAAAGCTTTTTTCAAGCTGTCTTTCAATCTCTGCCTGAACATGAAAATCTTTGTTTCCGTTTTGTTGTTTTGCTCTGTACTTCATCATAGAATAAGGAACAATCAAACCGAGGAACAAACATGTAATTCCCATATTTGCTGCTACTGAACCGATTTTCATATTTCTGCACTTTTTCAAGAATTCAGCAATAGCCTTTTCACCTTTTGGTGCACTATCAGCAAGTTTTTTAACATTATTTGCAAAAGCCTGTACATCATCAGCGTTTATGTATTGATGAGGATCTATTATACCGGTATCTTTTGCTTTACCTGCAAGCTTTTCAAGCCAGCTGCCTTCTTTGATAGTTTTAATTAAACCTGATTTTTTAGCTGCTTTAATTACTGTATTGTCAGCAGAAGATTTGTTTGAATTATAAATAAATTCAAACAGTTTTTTCTTGTCTGATGCCAAATCAGTGACAGCTTTTACATCATCATAAACTTTGCCTGAGCTGATAGCATCTTTCATATAGTCAGAAGAAAGCACCTCTGCATGAAGGTCTATCGGTTTCTTAAAGAATTTTTCGCTTACTTTTTCAATACCCTTTTGTATGTATCTGCCCGCAACATACATAAAGAACAACAAACTGCCTTCTTTTATAGCAGTTTCGGCAAGTTCAGTTTTTGTTCTGGAATTTACAAGTCTTTCACCGGTAATACCGGCATCAACAATAAAAAGGTTTTTCACAGGATCAAACATAAATCCCTGCAAAACAGAGCCAACACCTTTAAAAGAAGGAGTTTTAGAAGGTTTCTTTTCAGCTTTGTATTCATTTACTGAAAAGGCTTTAAAAGCAGGACTTTTTGCAACATTATTGTTGTAAAAATGCTGTTCTGATTTTTTAGCCCAGAACTGTTTTTCTATTTCTTTTTTTGTATAGTGCTGCTTAACTTTTACAAGTGTAAAGAAAGATGCAAGAGTCAACGCCGTAGCAGTAACAAACTTGCCTATAAACAAACCTTTTGTTTTGGAAGAAAACTTGGCAGCTTTTTCCAATGATTGAGCTATTGATTTATTTTCAAGGGATGCTGCATATTTTTTTGCAACTTCTAGCTGCTGAGCATCATTCAAAAGTCTGACATCGATGTCAGGATTAATTTTTGCTATTTTGTAAACAGAGTTATCAATAGCCCATTTAAAAAACGGTAAGCCTCCCATCCAGATAGCCTGGGTACCGAATTCGTCGATAAATCTGTCTTTTGCTTCTATTTTTCCGCCGGCATTGTATGAAAAAGCTGTCATACCGGTGCTGTTAACTATATCTTTTGTAAATAACGGCAATAATGAAGAATGATCGCCAAATGCTGTAGTGAGTTTGTTAATTAACATCTAAAAATCCTTTATACACAGGGGTATATTATAGACCCCATACCAAGTTCATAACTAATACAATTTTTCCGTTTTTCCTTGATTGTGTATTTCGTCGGTTATTAAACATTTGATTTCTCCTTAGTTTGTATGTTTTTTTAATGTATATGAAGAACAATTTGTGCTAAACATAAGCTGCAATTTTATAATTTGTAACAATATTTTTGAATTTTTGAAGACAAAAAAGCCTTCCGAATTTATCAGAAGACTTCACAAATTCTTACTCTATGCTCATGCAGAACTACTGCAATCTTTTCAAAAATATTGCGAAGACTTCTAGTTAGTATAAAATTGTCGTTTTTGATATTTTCTGATTCTCATTTTTGCAATCCTAAAATACAAAACATTATTCTTCAACATGACAATAATTGCACAAACAAAAAACTTTGTCCAGTGTTTTATTACACGAGTAGGAGATGTTATTTAAATCAATATAAAAATATGATAAAATACTTGAGTTGTATTACAAAAAGGAGAGAAGAATGGCTCACGAATTAAAGGTTTTTATGGATAGTGATATAGACAAAAGCAAAATTTTAAACAAAAAAGTTGCAATAATCGGATACGGCTCTCAGGGATACGGTCAATCTACGAACCTCAAAGACAGCGGTGTTGATGTAGTTGTCGGTGTCAGACCTGATGGACCTTCTGCAAAAAAAGCTGAAGCGGAAGGTTTGAAAGTTATGACCATTGAAGATGCAGTAAAATGGGCAGACTTAATTCAAATATTGATACCTGATGAAGTTCAGGCAAAAGTTTATGAAGAAAAAATCAAACCAAATCTCAGAGCCGGTCAATACCTGATGTTTGCACACGGGTTCAATATTCACTTTAAAAAGATTGTTCCGCCTGCTGATGTTAATGTATTAATGGTTGCACCTAAAGGACCCGGTCACACAGTCAGAAGCGAATACTTGCTCGGTAAGGGCGTACCCTCTTTGATTGCTGTATACCAGGATCCGTCAGGGGACTCAAAAGAGGTGGCTCTTGCATATGCTTCAGCAATTGGAGCAGGAAGAGCAGGTATTTATGAAACAACGTTTAAAGAAGAAACGGAAACTGATCTCTTTGGTGAACAGGCAGTACTGTGCGGCGGACTTTCAGCTTTGATAACTGCAGGTTTTGAAGTTCTTGTCGAAGCCGGTTACTCGCCTTATATGGCATATTTTGAATGCTTGCATGAAATGAAACTCATTGTTGATCTGATAAATCAAGGTGGTATCTCAGATATGAGATATTCTATTTCTAATACAGCTCAATGGGGTGACATGATAATAGGTCCGAGAATTATCACACCTACAGTAAAGGAAGAAATGAAAAAAGTTCTTGCTGAAATTCAAAGCGGTAAATTCGCTGATGAATGGATGGCAGAGTGCGCTTCAGGAATGAAGAAGTTTAAAGAACTGGCAAAACAAGGTGAAGAACACCAGATTGAGGTAGTAGGCAGAGAACTACGCTCAAAATTTGCTTGGAAAGATAATGACAAAATCATAGACAGAAACAAAAACTAAATATCTCATAGATATTAAATAGGCTAAAAGGCTGCAAAAATATTGCAGCCTTTTTTCTTGACTTTTATTGATAAATCATTAATCCAATACCGTGTGAAAGCATCAGTGTCAACTTAAATTGTAAATTTTTTGTAACATTAGAATCAAAATTCCTAAAGTTTTTACAAAGCGTTGCCGATTAATATAACAGATATGCAAATTGTTTAAAACATAAGGAGTATTAGCAATGGGAATGGCAGCATCACAAGCCAGATATTTATCACTTACTGCAAGAAAGACCAACACAGAATATGAAGGTCAGCAGGTTAACCAGCAGAGAACAGCGCTGGCAAACCAGAGTGCAGGCTTATTCAATCAAATGCTAGCTCTGGAAGTTCCGACTCCTCCTATGGCTACTGACTACTCAAAAACTGTATATACATTTGTAGATACATCTACATCGGAAAGTATTTCTCTTGACAGTATTTACAAAAATCCTGTTGTAGAAGGAGAACAGCAAACATATACTATTTCAGGTTCTACAAAAGAAGCATCTGTTCTCTCAAACGTCACCAATTTAATCTATGGAGGCACTGGTACAAACGGATTTACAATAGATAACAGCGATGGTACATATACAATCAGTGTAAACGGTTCTACAGGAATGACATTACAGGGACCTAATACTTACAACGGACTTACACAGTATTTTCAAGAAGCTGAAAAAGAAGCTGGAAATACAGGCGACACTCCTGCTATGGGTCAAACATACTTTAAATTTACTAATGCCGGAACAGGTATAGAATATTATATTCCTACATTTGATGGAGCAGAAACTCTTGAAGAGCTTGAAAGGTATCTTGAATCAAATCCCGGTACAAATTTGAGAGCATATTCAGCTCAAAGCTATACAAAAGATGAGTATTTCCATATTGATGATGCAATTCTTACAACTGCATCTGACGGAACAGGTAGATATGACTATATTTCATTCTATCCCGATGATCAATATGTAAACGGCGACCGCAACTCCGGTCAGCTTGTTGAAAATGCTCAAAGAATAACTTGTAAATTGACACAACAAACTATACAAGATGATGATGCATATGATGCAGCAATGGAAACATATACAGCCAAAAAAGCAATTTACGACAAGACAATAGCTGACATTGATGCAAGAACAACAGTAATTCAACAACAGGATAAAACTCTTGAATTGCACCTTGACCAGCTTGATACAGAACAACAGGCAATACAAACAGAAATGGACGCAGTTAAAAAGGTTATTGATAAGAACATAGAAGAAACATTCAAGACATTTGCATAATACTCCGATTTTTCTGCCGGCTTTTTGATGACAGTTTGATTAAAATCAAAAACCAATGAAGTTAATCAGATACTACAGAAAGCCGGTCTTTATTTTAAGAAATCGAGCATACATTATATGTATGATTTTTTGCAAAAAAGGCTTTAAAACACTAGGATGTAAACTATATAATAAAGGTAATAAATCTTAATATAAAATAGAAAAAACATGACAATAGGATAAAAATTATTAAATTTTAATGGTTAGTTAGTAAAAATTAAGAACGGAGACAAATATATGGGTATGGCAGCATCTCAAGCCAGATATTTGGGCTTAACGGCAAGAAAAATCAATGTAGAATATGAAGGACAACAGGTAAACCAACAAAGAACAGCACTGGCAAATGAAAGTGCCGGTCTTTTTCGCAGGTTGCTGAGTCTTGAAGTACCGACAGCACCATCACAGGCTGATTATTATACTGATCAATATACATACAGTGATCCGACAAGTGCTGACGGAACAGTAACAATATCATCAATAACAGAAAATCCGGGTACAGAGCCTACAACTTATACTGTTGTAACAACATATCCGGAAACTGTTCCACAATATAATGCAATTATGGATCAGACTGTCTCTGTAGTCGGAAACACAGGAAAAATACAATTGAGCAACGGCAATCAATTTGATCTTGAGGGCCCTATAAGCGGACTTGGACAGGCTGATATTGATGAATTCAATAAAGCTATGGGGATTACTGATCCGAATGATCCAAAATACAACTCAACCGATGACACATACTACAGATTTACAAATACAGCAAATAATACAACATACTATATAAACGCTTCGACAACAATGTTTGACCCCGGTGACAATCAGCAAATTACTCAAGTAGTTGACTTTTTAACAAAAATGCCGGTTGAACAACAAGTTACAAAAACCATTGAAAATGCTACCCTCGGCACAACATCATCGGGACTGTTCAATTCAATATATTGGACAGATGAAGACGGTACTCACTCGTACTCTTTAACACAGGGTCAAAGTTATGATGAGGTCGCATACAATGATGCAATGGCTCAATATAATTATGACAAGTCAGTATATGACAAAGAGATTGCTGATATTAACGCAAAAACAGAGGAGCTGCAGCAAACTGACAGAACCCTTGAGTTGAGACTAAAACAACTTGATACAGAACAAGAAGCACTTCAAACAGAACTTGACTCTGTTAAGAAAGTTATTGATACAAACGTTGATAATGTATTTAAAACATTTCAATAATTAGTTAAAAGAGATATGCGAGGACAACAATGTCTTATAAAAACGACGGATACTTGGTAATAGCAAATAAATTCAGTAAAGCAAGCTCTGATGCCAAAGCACAGCTTTTTGAAACATATGACAGATTAAGAGATATCACTGTCAGCGGTTCATCTCTTGACGGTGCCGGTTTTGGAACGGCTGGAAGTTTTCTATGGCAGATTGCAAGATTGATTTCTCCAAGCGCATTTATGCCTGTTCTTGGCGGCAATACGTCAATGAATATTCCAGGTACCTCGTACTGGTCTCCAATAAGCGGTGGTAACTCCATTTTGGACAGCGGTTCGGCTGCATTCGGAGTAGCAGGCTTGGGTAATTATCCCGGATTTCCAAGCGGTGCAGCACCTATTGCCTGGGGTTTCGGAATGGATACAAGTTACAGCGACGGAACAATTACGGGCGGCGCATCAAATTTGTATAGTACGTCAAGTATCGGAGGTTCTGTTGGACTTAATGCTGCAGCGTACGGTGCCGGCATAGCAACGGGATTTGGTGTTCCCGGTACAAGCTGGCTGCTTCCTGCGGCAGGCGTTGTTTCGGGCTTTGCCGGTGTTGTTCAGGCTATGGCGCCTTATATGGGCAGCTTCGGTCTAGGTGCAACTGTTCTTGGCAACCTTTTACAGGGTACTACATCTGCGGGTCTTGCGGCATATCAAAATATTTCGGGAAATATCCTTTCAAATGCTGATACTGTTCTTTCAAACAAAGTTAGAAATATTGAAACGGTTGTAAAAATGCTGGATACACAAGGAGATATTGTTAAGAAAATGCTCAAAGATGATATCGAAGGTGACAGCAAACAAGTCCAAAATATGTAATGTACTTGTACAATGGAGTAAGATGAAAAATATTACATATCTGAGAACATTAAATGAAGTAATCTCGAATAAATTTATTCTTTTTTCGGTAATTAAACGTGTTGTAAACTTTTATTACAATATGTATTTTTATCACCCGAATATATTCAAGAATTTTTCTAATATGTCGATAAACAATACAGAACACAAAAAAAGTTTGGCATTTTTAAAAGCAGCAGGGAGCTCAAATATTAATTTTATATATTAAGAAATATTAATATTGAGTATAAACAGGGCAATAAACTTTAGTGTTTTGTTTTTATAGTTATGTGAAGGTCGAAGTGACCAAGGAGTAAACATTGTTTTTAGACGTATTACAAACAAATCTTCAAAAAATAGTGAACTTCTTCGGGTATCTGATGGCTTATTTCAGAAGGCACAATATATTGCAAATATTTGTCAATCAAATTGTGACCATGGTAAAAGACTATTTGACAATGAACAGAAAACTCAAAATGGCAAAATACAGAGTCAATTACCAGCTGTACAGATTGAATCAAATGGAGCAATTAATAGCCGAAAATAATGAGCACGTTTTCCTGCGTGGAAACAAAATCAACCTTCAGCGTTAAACTATAATAACTAGACAAGGGTGGAAGTGCTATGGGAATGGCAACGTCACAATTAAGATTAATGTATCTGCATGCATACAGACTCGATCTTGAGTACAAGATGCAATTAATTACCGAGGCAAAGATGAATTTGTCAAAGACTTGTACTGACCTGCTCAATGTCGGTACGGATCTTGATGCCGATGACCCTATGGTAAAAATGCTCGAAGCCCGTAAAGAACGATTAAATATTATGGAGAAAAAACTGGATATGCAAATGCAGCATTATCAACATAAGCTGCAAATGATTAATACAGAATACGATTCCTGCGAAAAAATGCTCGGTGAAAACATCAAACGATCATTCCAGTACGGTGGTTAATCTGTATTTGATTTAGAAAGTTTGTTATCTGACATAGACAGTTTTATAAAGTTTTTTGCTTCATTAATAGGCACTGCAAATCCTATACCGATATTGGATATATTGTTGTCAGGATTGTATATTGATTGGCTTATGCCTATTACCTCGCCATGTATATTAATAATAGGGCCTCCTGAATTGCCCGGATTTATAGCAGCATCTGTCTGTATTTTATTTTTGCTGTAATCTATTCTGGAGACAATACCGGTTGTTAAAGTACCGCTAAACCCGAACGGATTACCGATAGCCAGCACTCTTTGACCTACTTTGACCTTTTCTGAGTCTCCAAGCTCTATCGTGGGCAAAGCTTTTTTTGCATTAATTTTTATAAGAGCAAGATCATTATCTTTACCCATAACAGAAATAGTTTTGCCTTTAAAAACCTCTCCTGTTGAAATTGTAACCTGAACGGCAGGAGCATTATCCACGACATGAGAACTTGTCAGTATAATACCTCTGGGATCAATAATACATCCCGTGCCGCTTGAGAGTCCTTCTTTTAAATCTGCTTCAATCAGAACTATTGCTGGCGCCATTTTTTCATATATTCTTGTGATAACAGTGTCTTCATCATCGGCATAATTACTTAATATTCCGGCGCTGCTAATCTGTATACTTGACGAAAATAACATAATAAACGCTAACAATCTAACCACATGTTTATGCATAAAAACTCCTCGTAAAATATTTCTTATCTCTAAGGCATTATGAATAAGCATTAAAAAAAAATTAATATAAAGATAGTGAAAATATATGTTAATTAATCTTTTAATTAAAATCAGCAAAAAAAGTATAAATATTTAATTTTACAAAAATTAGCTCGTAAAAAACCCTATTTAAAAATTTATGATTTATAATTCATATTGGAAGGAAATCATGATTACACTAACAAAAGAAAAAACATTTCAAAACAGTATAACACAACAGATAGAAAAAATTGCAGGCAAAGACAATGTTATTAGCGACATTGAAGGTGTTTATGCCTACTCATTTGACTGTGCCCACATACCTTTCAATAAAAATAACAAAACAATTGTTGTATTTCCGCAAAATACACAGCAGGTAAGCGATATAATGAAAATCGCAAACAAAAACAAAATTCCCGTCATTGCAAGAGGTGCAGGCTCAAATCATGCCGGCGGATGTGCACCTGTAAACGGCGGTATAATCCTGCATTTTTCTAAAATGAACAAAATACTTGATATCAGCAGTGAAAACTTAACCTGCAGAGTACAGCCGGGTGTAGTTGTAGCAGAACTCCAAAAAGCAGCTAAAAACCGAGGGTTGTTTTTCCCGCCGGATCCGTCAAACCTGGCAGTATCTACGGTCGGAGGAGGTATTGCTCTAAGTTCCGGTGGTCCCAGAGCATTCAAATACGGTACATTCAAAGACTATGTACTTGAGCTGGAAGCTGTTTTAGCAGACGGAACAATTATCAGAACCGGTGCTCAGACAGCAAAAAATGTAACCGGATACAATCTTACACAGCTGCTTGTGGGCTCGGAGGGAACCCTTGCAATAGTTACAGAAGCAACAATGAAACTTATTCCCGCACCTGAGCACACAAATGTTATGCTTGCATATTTTGACACAATTGAATCTGCAGTAAATGCAGTAAGTGCAATCATAAATAACCATCTTGTACCGTCAGTCGTAGATCTGCTTGATAAAAAAACAATACAGACAATTGAAGATTTTTATCCGTCAGGGCTTTTAACCGACAAAGAAGCTGTTTTGCTGATTGAAACAGATGGGGATAGAGAATCTGTTGAAAAACAAATGTCAAAAATTGAAAATCTCTGCAAAATACAGGGGGCCGGCAATATAGTTTGTGCCGAAGACGAACAGCACAGAGAAAAAATTTGGACAACGAGAAGATCTGCTTTTGCGGCTTGTGCAAAACTGGCACCAAATGTAGTTACAGAGGATGTTGTTGTACCGAGATCAAAGATAGCAGAGCTTGCAGGCGGCATACTAAAAATAAGCGAAAAATATAACATAATTACAATGGTCATGGGGCATATAGGGGACGGAAATATTCATCCTAATTTTGCACTTGATTTACGTGACAGAATACAAAGCGAAAACTTTCAAAAAGCCAAGTCAGAATTATTTGAACTTGCTGTTTCTTTAGGAGGAACACTTTCCGGAGAACACGGCATCGGATGCCAGAAAGCAAAGTATTTGCCATTGGCGGTAGATAAGGTTACACTAAAATTAATGAAAGAAATAAAAAATCTATTTGATCCGAATTACATTCTCAATCCGGACAAAATGATATAAACAACGAGGAAACTATGAAAAATTGTATTATATACTGTACGGTACCAAACGAATTTAGTGCAAATCTTATAGCAACAACACTTGTTGAAGAAAATCTAGCTGCTTGTGTAAATATAGTTCCTTCTGTTACTTCTGTATACAAATGGAATGAAAAAGCACAGGAAGATAAAGAACTGCTTTTGATTATTAAAACAAGACAAGAGCGTTTTAATGACGTAGAAATGAAAATAAAAGAACTGCATGAATATACAATTCCCGAAATTGTGGCAATACCAATTATTCAGGGAAGCGAAGAATACCAAAACTGGATTGTCGACGAAACAAAATAAATGAACAAACTTACAGAAGAAGAAAAAATTTACAAAGAAACATTTGAAAAAATGGTCAACTTTGTACGTTCACTGGGTCTGGATGTAAACACAAATACAAAAGCCCGCGGACATCAGGGATTTTTTCTTAAAAACAGAATAGATATATCATCAAATATCTGTTTTAAAAGAAAAATCGAAGTGCTTATTCATGAATTTACACACTATATTCATTACCAAATAGATCCTTCGATAACAAAAAGCCATGGTTCGCTGAGTATATTATTTCCCAATTCAGATGTAGAAAGAATTGAATCAGAGTTATTTCGTATTACAAAATTTATTGATCAGAATAAAGCATTGCATACACTTTATACACAAAGGGAAAAAACACTCGATGAAATAAAAGAAATTAGCAATGAAATAAAAATTGAATATCCTGATTTCAAACGTTCAGCACCATTTAAAAAAATTGAAAAAGAAATAAAAAAAACTGATGCAAAATACCTTCTCAAATACGACAGAGTAAAAGTAAAAACAATGTTTTTAGGAAAAACAAATGATTACTCAATAAAAACAATTGACGATGACTTTCCTCAATTTGGACCAAACACAAAAAATTATATTATTTTGAAATCAAAACAAAGACTGCTAAAAAGAATCAGCAGCAGAATAAACAGGTTAAATTCTTACTACAAAAGACCGACAGAACTTTTTGCAAGATTTGTAGAAGCATTATTTGTTGATACGGCAAAAGTCTCTGAACTCGCACCGCATGCATACCTTGTTTTCTGTTCTGAGCTGTCAAAAAACAGATACCTTGAACTTGCTGATATGATAAATAACTTTTTTTAAGAATTTTCACTATTAAATCATATAATGTATAATTGTCGTATGAAAAAACATATGATATGGCTAGTTGAACTGCTTGTATGGGGAATAATTATATTCTCCGTATTATTTGTTTCGCTGTTTATATACAACAAAAATGTTAGTGAAAAATACACGTATTATGTTTTCTTCAAAGATGTTGACGGACTCATAAAAGGTTCACCTGTAAAAATTCAGGGATATCAGGTAGGATATGTTTCAAATATATCTATAGTGAATGAAGATGTATTTGTGACATTTATAATTACTGATCATGATGTGGAAATGCCGCAGCAGCTTGCCGCAAGTGTCGAATTTACAGGCATGGGCGGTTCAAAATCCCTGGAGCTGTTTGTTCCACCTCAGGATGCAAAAAACAAAAATCTTATTACGACAAAAGAACCCAGAAGAATTAACGACTTTTATGTGTACCAAAATCAAATTGCACAAAATATAGTAACAATGACATCTGATTTTATGAGAATGTTTAATGACAAAACAAGCGGAAAAGTAAAAAATTTTATTTCAAATCCGGCTTTAATAAGAGATACAAATTCCGCATTGGATTCAATTAGCAAACAAGAATTAAAAATCCTAAAAATTATGGAGAAAAAGAGAAACAATGACAAACAACGTGACAATAGTGAACCATCCGCTATGCGAACACAACCTTAGTGTAATAAGAGACAAAGATATAAACTCTGACGGATTTAAAAATTCAATGAAACGGCTTGCTACCATTTTAATATTGGAAGCAACAAAAAATCTTCCGCTAAAAGAATATTCTGTAACAACACCGATAAAAACCTGCAGAGCAAACAAAATCAGCGATGAATACAAAATCATTTTTGCGCCGATCCTGCGTGCGGGATTGGCAATTTCTGAGGCTGCAGCGGAAATTGTGCCCGATGCAAGCATACAGCATGTGGGCATGTATAGAGATGAAACCACACTGGAACCGGTATGGTATTACGACAAAACACCTGTTCACTATTCGGATCCTGAGCATATTAAAGTCTTTATTCTCGACCCGATGCTGGCTACCGGAAACTCTGCGCATGCTGCAATTTCTCTGTTTTTGAAAAAGGGAATATTGATGGAAAATCTTGTCTTTGTTTCAATACTCAGCGCTCCTGAGGGAATAAACCTGTTAACAAAAGACTTTCCCGATCTAAAAATAATAACTGCCAAAATTGACGAGCGTTTAAATGAAAGAGGATACATTGTCCCCGGACTGGGAGATGCAGGTGATCGTCTTTTTAATACATTTGAGAAATAATATGTTTTTCTATAACTACGTAAATAACAAAAAAATTCTTCAATCAGATATTTTACCGAAAAACAAAGTACAGCATCTTTTTACTACAAGAGAAAGCGTTGTTACAGCTAAAGATGCAGCGGAGCTTGAACAAAAATGTAAAGAAAATCTTATTGATATAGCAGATTTTCTTTCTGTTAATCCTGATAACATAATTGTTCCGCAGCAAACACACTCATCAAATATAGAAACAGCAAAGAAAAACAAAAGCTATCCAGATACGGATGCACTTATTTTAGAAGATTCGGATATTGCAATATTGCTAAATTTTGCAGACTGTACTCCGGTCATTTTATATGACGAAAAGAATAATATAGGAGCCATTGCCCATGCAGGGTGGAGGGGTACGGCTTCAGCTATTGTCCCCAAAGTAGTAAAACAACTACAGCAAAACTATAATACACAAACCGAAGATATAATTGCTGTAATTGGTCCTGCAATATCACTGAAAAATTATCAGGTAAACATTGATGTATTTGAAAAAGTAAAAAATACTCTAACAAAAGAATATGATGATTTTTTCAAATATGATAAACTCCATGAAAAATACAATATTGATTTAAAAACGGTAAATGAACATCAGCTTGAAGAATTAGGCGTAAAGAGAATTGACAAGTGCAACTATTGTACTTATGATGCCGTTGATATATTCTTTTCATATAGACGGGAAAACGGAAAAACAGCACGACATAGTGCAATATTGAAATTAAATTAAACAAATAAATAATATTAGGGGAGCTAAATAATGTCAGTTATAGACAAACTATCATCTATCAGCGATACACTAAGCGAAGTTTTTAAATTTGCGACGGAAAATCAGGAAATTAAAGAAGATTTTGAGGAATATCTGAAAACAATAGGGCTTTATAATGCACCGGCATCACAGGTTAATTCGGTCATAGTTTCTTACGTTTTTGAGCGTGTTTTTCACAAAGGTGCCGATACGGTTTTTTCAATGTTTTTGAAAGAAAAACAAGATATTGATTCGCAGACAAAAAAAATTGTCGAAGCTCTGCAGCAGTCTATAGATGCACTATTTGAAGTCAAAAACATACACAAAAACGGATTTGATCTTGACAATCTTGTAAATGAAAAAAAATACTTTGCGATGCCGCTTGTAAAAATGAGCCACCTAAAAGGAATTTACAAAGGCTCTTATATGCTCGCAAGGATTTTTCCGTTTGAAAATGAGTATTACATAATAGAAATCAGAGAAACATTCTCGTCTCTTGATAAAAACAGAGTATTGAAATATGCCGTTGCCAAAATAATTGAGCAGCCGGAAAATCTATACAAAGACAACAAAGACAAAATAAATGAAATAGAAAATGAAATTTCAAAATTTACGGAAAAATTTATTGATTGCTTTGGTACAGATGAAATAATTACAACAAACGAATTTGTTGACCAGCTTATAAGCGACTTTAACGATTATTATTTTGGTGTAGAAGAGGCAAAGACACCCGAAGAGATTAAAGAGCTTGTAAAACCTATAGAAAGTTTTTCTTATTTTAAAGTACCTGAATTTAACAGTACATATGACAACTATATCGAATCATCAATGGCTGGTTTCAGCAGCCATAGCAAAAAATATGATGTAGGCGTAATCTTTGACAAAGAGTCAGGCATGTTTATTGTTCCTTTTTACGGAACACTATGTCATATTTGCAAAACGGAAAATTACAAAGAAATTGAAGGCTGGTCGGAATGCATAAAATCATTTATTGAAAATGACAAAATTCCTGCATCACTGGTAAAAAGAGTTTCGGACAAATATCCGTCATTTGTTAATATCCTAAATGACCTGTATGAAACAAATATGAGCATTGATGAATATCTGGAAAAATACAAAATAGACTATTTGAAAAATAAAATATATTCACCAACAAGTGTTCTATACTCATCAAAGGCATTTGGCGATCTGATGGGCTTTATTCCAAGCGAAGAAGAAACAAAAGCAAAAGAGATACAAAAGAACTTTGGTTCATCTGTGGGAAGAAATGACCCATGTCCCTGCGGAAGCGGTAAAAAATATAAAAAATGCTGCGGAGCTATGGTATAATCTGATATACATATTATTTTTACCGAAAGGATACAAATGGAACATCTTCTGACAAAAATATCTTGTTCAACAACTGAGGAAAAAGAAAAAGCACTAAAAGAACTTCAAAATGTTTGTACACAATGCAAAGCATGTGAATTGTATAAAACAAGGACAAGTACCGTTTTTTCAGACGGAAGTGCATCTGCACGGATTATGCTGATAGGAGAAGCTCCCGGAGCAGATGAAGATGCAACTGGAACACCATTTGTCGGCAGAGCAGGTCAATTGCTGAACACTTTTTTAGAAGAAGCCGGAATTGACAGAAAAAAAGATCTTTATATCTGCAACACAATAAAATGCCGTCCGCCGCAAAACAGAGTACCCACAAATGAAGAAAAAGCCGCATGCCAGGCTTATCTGATGGGACAAATTTCGATTGTAAACCCCAAAATTATCCTTCTTTGCGGTTCAACAGCAGCAAATTCATTTATTGATCAGGATTTTAAAATCTCTCAGATAAGGGGAAAATGGCTTAATATTTTTGAAAATATTGAAGTTATGGCTATTTTTCATCCGTCTTACCTGCTCAGAAACCATTCTCTTGAACAGGGCAGCCCAAGATGGCTGATGAAAAAAGATTTGGAGAATATAAAAAACAAACTTGATGAAATAAAATCAAATATCTAATAACTGTTTATACTCATATATATCTCTGTTTTTCTGTTACAATAAGAATTATGCAATACTTATTGAGGATATTTGAAAGATGGAAGAAAGATTTGTTTTAAAAGAAGAATTTATAAAACAGGCTGAATCAGTTTCAAGAGGTGCAGAACTTCTACCCGGAGGAATAAAAGAACTTGCCATAAAAATGCAAAAATCCGCTGAATCAGGAAAGCCTATACGTGTAAAACTCGGTATGGACCCGACAAGACCTGACTTGCATCTCGGACACACGGTTGTAATGAGAAAACTCAAAAAATTTCAGGAACTCGGACACAAAATTGTTCTGCTCGTAGGCGGAGCCACAGCAATGGTAGGCGATCCGTCAGGAAAATCAGAAACCAGACCGGCTCTGACAAAAGAGCAGGTTGAAGAAAATGCAAAAACATATTTTGAACAAATGTCCAAGGTTCTTGACACATCTAAGGCTGAAGTCGTAAACAATGCGGATTGGCTGCATAAAATGAAGCTGACAGACCTTCTCAAGCTTGCTTCAAATGTAACTGTTGCTCAAATGATGACAAGAGATGACTTTGCAAAAAGATATGCAGAGGGCAAACCAATAGCAATTCATGAGTTCTTCTACCCTCTTATGCAGGCATACGACTCAGTTGCCATAGATGCGGATATAGAAATTGGAGGTACCGACCAGAGATTTAATGTGCTTCTCGGCAGAGAAATTCAAGAGGCTTACGGGAAACCGAATCCGCAAATGGTAATGCTTCTTCCTCTTCTTGAAGGTACAGACGGGCTTGTTAAAATGTCAAAAACATATCCGGAACACTGCATATCATTAACAGATTCCGCAAAAGATATGTACGGAAAACTTATGTCAATTCCAGATACATTGATTATGAGATACTACTCGCTTCTTACTGATATTTCAGACGATGAACTGAAACAAATAGAAGAAAAACTTAAAACTGAAAACCCCAGAGACATAAAAATGAAACTCGCATATACAATTACAAATGAATATCATTCTGATGAAGAAACAAAAAAAGCTCAGGATGAATTTGTTAATGTAGTGCAAAATAAAGGAATACCCGAAGATATTGAGTCATTCAAACTGAGTGAAAATAAAAACATTCTGGATCTGCTTTTAGAACTCGGTTTTGTAGCCAGCAAGGGTGAAGCCAAAAGACTAATTGCCGGAGGCGGAGTAAAATTGGATAATGAAAAAATATCGGATATTTCAACAACCATTGAAACATCTTCTTTACCCAAAATACTCCAAGCGGGAAAAAGAAAATTTATGAAACTTGAAAAATAGGTCATATTAATGCAAAAAATACAAGCAAATATACACTCAAATATTCTTTCTCTTATCGGGAGCACTCCATTGGTCAGACTGAATAAAATAAACAAAGGTTTTGCTGATGTAGTTGTAAAGCTTGAATATTTTAATCCGGCGGGTTCTGTAAAAGACAGAGCAGCACTGCATATGATAGAAAAAGCAGAAAGAGAGGGCCTTGTCGATAAAGATACAGTAATTGTTGAACCGACAAGCGGAAATACCGGCATTGGACTCGCTCTTGTATGTGCTGTTAAGGGATATCAGCTGATTCTTACTATGCCGGAGAACATGAGTACTGAAAGAAGAAAAATGCTCTCAGCATACGGTGCGGATATAGTTCTTACACCAGCCGAAGCAGGTATGAAAGGAGCAGTCAACGAAGCAATGAGAATTGCGGATCATTTCCCAAAAAGCTTTATTCCTTCACAATTTTCAAATCCTGCCAATCCCGAAATACACGAACTTACGACAGCACAGGAAATTATTAAAGATACCGAAGGAAAAATTGACATTTTTGTTGCATCATTTGGTACCGGCGGTACAATTTCAGGTGTAGGCAAGGCGCTAAAGAAATTTAATCCGCAAATACAGATTATAGGCATAGAACCGGAAGAAAGCCCTCTTGTAACTCAAGGCATAGCCAGACCGCATGCAATACAGGGCATAGGAGCAAACTTTATTCCGAAAAACCTAAATCAGGATTTTATAGACAAAATAGTGACAGTTTCAGGAAAACATGCAATAGAAACTTCTATAGAAATGTCCAGAAAAGAAGGTATCTGCTGCGGTATTTCTTCAGGTGCAAATGTATATGCCGCATTGGAACTATCAAACAAAGAAGAAAACAGAGACAAACTTATTGTTGCAATAACCGCAGATTATGGAGAAAGATATCTTTCAACACCATTGTTTGATACTGGAGCAACACTTTAAGGCGGATAAAATGCTTTTTAAACGTGCATTATTACAAATCAAAGAAGACATAAAAACTATTTACGAAAAAGATCCTGCTGCGACAAATATTGTAGAAGTCTTTTTGTGCTATCCGGGTTTACATGCTCTTATTGCTCACAGAATTGCGCACAAATTAAGATACTGGGGTATACCGGTTATACCAAGGCTTATTTCTTATTGGAGCAGAATTTTTACCGGTATAGAAATCCACCCGGGAGCACGCATTGGAAGAAGATTTTTTATTGACCATGGAATGGGTGTTGTAATAGGGGAAACTACATACATTGGTGACGATGTCCTGTTGTATCAGGGCGTAACGCTTGGCGGTACAGGCAAAGAACATGGAAAAAGGCACCCTACTCTCGAAGACAATGTAATTGTCGGAGCGGGGGCAAAGATATTGGGAAATCTGACAATAGGAAAGAACTCAAGAATAGGTGCAGGCTCGGTTGTCGTTGATGATGTACCGGCTGATTCAACAGTTGTAGGTATTCCGGGACGAGTTGTTCATCAAAGAGTAATGATAAACGGACAATTGCAGCACAACAGACTTCCTGACCCTGTCAAATGCCAGCTCAACAGACTTACGTATGAAGTTCAGGAAATAAAAGAACAGTTAAATATCAAAACTTCCGGAAAAACAGACTGTTAATATTAATTTTACACTTCTTAATTTTTTAAGGTATGTATTTTTTATATTTTTTTGTATAATAATTTCATAGGGTTGTCCCCCCTAATTTATATAATTTAAAAGGAGAAAGAAATGAAAGTAAAAATTAATGACGGATGCATAGCTTGCGGTGCTTGCGAATCAGTTTGCGATGCAGTATTTTCTATCGAAGATACAGCTGTAGTTAACGAAGCAGCAGTTGCCGGCAACGAAGATTGTGTTAAAGAAGCTGCTGAATCTTGCCCGGTAGGCGTTATCGAAGTAGAAGAATAATTCTTTAACAAAAATCGATAAATAAATATTAAAACAGCTCTCATGTTTTCATGGGAGTTGTTTTTTGTTATAAATAAAGCATGAAAAGAAGCACTGAAAACATAGACAAAATCATATCCAATATAAAAAATGCAAATCTTCCTCAAACAGAATTTGTAAAAATGATGGAGGAATTTCATGACCCTTTTAAGGTTCTTATATGCTGCATATTAAGCCTGAGAACAAATGACAAAACGACATATCCCTGCTCTTTGAGAATGCTTGAACTGGGTACTGAACCAAAAGACTTCTTAACCGTTGACGAAGAAACCTTAGCAAAAGCAATTTATCCTGTCGGTTTCTACAAAAATAAAGCACGACAGATACTTGATATATCAAAAGAAATTGTTGAAAAATACAAAGGAAAAGTACCGGAGTCTATAGAAGAACTGGTAAAGTTCAAAGGAGTCGGAAGAAAAACAGCAAATCTTGTAATGGCAAAAGGCTTTGATAAACCAGCCATATGCGTAGATGTACATGTACACCGAATATCAAACAGGCTGGGGTGGGTAAAAACATCTATTCCTGATGAAACTGAAATGGAATTGAGAAAACTTCTTCCTAAAAAGTACTGGCTTGATATAAATACAATTTTAGTTACATTTGGACAGAATATTTGTAAACCGCAAAGACCGATGTGTGATAAATGCCCGATAAAAGAATACTGCGAAACATATGAAAACAAAAAAGACTGATTAAAAATCAGTCTTTTTTATACTCCGATATTTCAAAATTATTTTCTTCCGCCAGAGATGAAGTTAATTACATCGAACAAAGAATCTTTGACAAATTCAACTGCAAGTTCCTGAACAGGTCTTTGATCAATATAATCAAATGCGATATAAAGCGGATCTCTTGAATTTTTAAATCTCATTCTTATATCTTTCTTATCAAGAACAGCAAGGCTTGCTTGAAGTTTGTTTTCCTGTTGAGCTTTTCTCAAAAGCGGTCTGAATTGTCCGTTTCCGCCTCTGTTATTATTTGTATTTCCTGCTGGATTAATGCCCATTTTCAAATTCCTCTTTATTCATTACTCTTACATATATATAAAGTTATATACTTTTAAAAAATTGCGTATATATTTTTTATATATTACAAAATTGTTACAAAATAATTTATATTAAATAAATATAAAATTTTTGGTAATTTTAGTTACTTGTATTACAATAATAAAAAGCCAGATTAAGGAGTAGAGAGATGAAAACTTACAGAATAGAGGAAATTACAGAAATCGTAGGCGGTATTCTTACAAAAGTTGAAGACGCATCAATTGACAAACTCAGACCGCCGCTGTTAGCTGACGAAAAAGCACTTGCACTCGCACTGTCAGAAGAAGAAATAGAAAATCTTTCAAAAACACAGGCAAAAGTTGCACTTGTTCCTCTTGGTGTCAATTTTGAACATATTTCAACAATTGAAGTTGAAAGACCGAGATTGGCAATGATGAAGCTCCTTCATCTCTTTTATGATGCACCGGATGCACCTATTGGTATTCATCCGAGCGCAGTAATCCACCCTGATGCAAAAATCGGAGAAAATGTATCTATAGGACCGAATGTTGTTATTTCAAGAAATACGGTTATAGGAAATAATACAAAACTGCTTGCCAATATTTATATAGGCAAAAACTGCACTATCGGAGAAAATTGTTTATTTCACCCCGGCGTAAATATCGGTGACTGTTCACAAATCGGAAACAGAGTAATACTACAGCACGGTGTAAGCATTGGTGCAGACGGTTTCAGCTTTGTAACAGAAAACCCGGATGTTATTGAACAGGCAAGAAAAGAAGGTGCCGTAAAAGAACAAAACACAAAACAAAAAGTATACAAAATTCCTTCTATCGGCGGTGTTGTAATATCTGATGATGTTGAAATAGGTGCAAATACTTGTATTGACAGAGGTACTATTGAAAATACGGTAATAGGACCTCAAACAAAAATTGATAACCTTGTACAAATCGGACACAACTGTAAAGTTGGCGGTGCTTGTATGATAGTTTCACAAGCCGGTGTTGCAGGAAGCTGCAAAATCGGTGACAGAGTAGTAATTGCAGGTCAAGCAGGCTTGGCTGATCACCTTGAAATCGGCTCTGATTCAATTGTTATGGCTCAAGCAGGCGTAACAAAATCATTCCCTGACAAGTCAATTATCATAGGCGCTCCGGCTGTTCCGAGAAAAGACTTTATCAAACAGCTAAAAATGCTAAAAGCTGCAGAAGAAGTTGTTGCAAAATTCAAAAAATACGAACATCTTCTTGAGTCATTTGAACAGGGAGAAAATTAATGAACATGACTGCTTCAAATACGATATTAAGAGAAACAACAGTTTCATCAAAGGGTCTTATGACCGGTATAGATTCTACAGCGAGGCTTGTTCCTTCCGATAAAAAGGGAATTAGGTTTCATATTGGAGACAATGTAGTCGAAGCACATGTTGATAATGTTATTTCAACAGAACACTGTACCGTAATAGGGAATGAAACAGCGAAGGTAATGTTAATTGAACACTTTATGGCAGCCTGCGCAATATGCCATATTGAAGCTATTGATGTATACCTCTCTCATTTTGAACTTCCTATTTTGGGCGGAGGTTCCGCAGAATGGGTTGAAATATTTAAAGAAGCTGGCAATACAGCAAATGAGACTTATGTTCTTACGGAACCTGTTTCGTACTTTAACGGAAAAACACATTTGATTGTTGTACCATCAGATGAATTTAAGGTAACTTACAGCGTAAACTTTAATCATCCGGAACTCAATCACAGATGGGTTTCTCTTGATAAAGAAAAAATGAATGAGATTATTGAAGCAAGAACTTTCGGATATTTGAAGGAATTAGAAATGCTTCAGGCTGCCGGTTATGCACGTGGTGTAAGCATTGAGAACACAGTGGGTATGACAGAAACAGGATACACTACAGAACTAAAAAGTGATTTTGAACCGGCAAAACATAAAATTCTGGATTTAATAGGTGACTTTTATCTTACGGGATTTAACCCTCTGGACTTAAAAGCGGAGGTTATTGTAAAAGAAGCAGGTCATGCTGTCCATGTAAAAGTCGCAAAAATGCTAAAAGATAAAATAAAAAAGGAGATATAGATGGAAAACGAAGTTAATACAGAACAAACAATGCAGTTTGATGTAATGCAAATCATGGA
>CALVEJ010000010.1 GCA_944326535.1 Candidatus Gastranaerophilales bacterium
TTTGTCTGTTTTCAACAAATTGTATATTTCTTTTCTGGATTCTAAGTTAGTTTCATTTGTACTGTATAAAACAGCCCTGATTCTATTCTTAGGGAAATCTTTGTCTGCACACATCATTTTTGCAAGTTCTATATTTGTTTCATTTGTACCTTTCAAAATGCCCCAAATTTGATTCTTCGGAAAATCTTTGTCTGCACACATCATTTTTGCAAGTTCTATATTGGTTTTATTTGTATATCCCAAAACAGTCCAAATTTGATTCTTCGGAAAATCTTTGTCTGCACACATCATTTTTGCAAGTTCTATATTTGTTTCATTTGTATATTCCAAAACAGTCCAAATTTGATCCTTCGGAAAATCTTTGTCTGTTTTCAACAAATTGTATATTTCTTTTTTAAACTCTATATTGTCTTTATTTATGCTGTCTAATATACGTTCTGCAATAGAAGAATTCTTATTACCATCCAGGGCGAGGCTTTGTGCGAGTTCGGCTTTGAGTTTTTCAAACTCTGCATCTGTCATAACAGGTTTTTCACCAGATTTGACAATTGTTTCAGCTTCAGTATTCCGGACTGTTTCGTCAGCGGAGTTTTTTGTTGCTGTTTCAAAAGACTCTGCATTTTTCTGTTCAGTTTTTGTGAATATATTTTCAGCTTCATTTGATTTGCCTGTTATTTCAGCAGTTTCCTGTATCTTTGTTCTTTCGCCCAGATTGGTGACTTCTCCATCAGGAGAAACAAGTTCATATCCGTTGTCGGATTTTCTGACTTTGTAACCGTCCAGCCCGGAATCTTTCATTGCTTCTTGAAAAGCTTTTATTGTTGCTTTATTGGCGCTTCCGCCGACCAGCATTGACATAAATTTGTTCAAAACTCTTGCCTGAGTTTCTCCCTCAGCATTTCCTTTGAGTGCTTCGAGCATATCTCCGTCTGTCAAAAGGTTTGTAAAGAAGGTATCGGCAGAAACCTCCGTAACCATTCCCGCTCCCTTTGCTGAAGTATTAAATGCTTTTTCAAGGATTTTGGGCACAGCGGAAGATGAAGAAGAAGACACTGCCTTTTGTACAAAATCACCCATCGGACCGGAAACAAAAGCGCCAAAGAAAGCATAAGGAGCCATATCCAGCATATTATTCATTATCTGTTCAGACTTTTCTTTTGTGAGCCCAGTACTGCTTGTTGCCGCATTGACAGCTTCAAAAGCACCGTCAACAGCAACGCTGAATGTTGTTACACCTGTTTTTACGATTTGTTGTGCTGCCGTTGTTCCTACTTTTGCTGCCAGTGCCGTAGAACCTCTGGCTACGAGATTTGAACCGCCAAGAAGCATTGTTGCTGCGATATCGGCACTCATTTTTACAAACGCTGTACCCTGTTTTTGATTTAAAATCCAGGCATCCGTGAGTTCTTTTGCGTTTTCTCCTCCGAATGTTTCGGAAAAAGCTTTTTCATAGTCTGTTTTGTATTCCTCAAAGGTTCTGCCGTTCAATTTTTCTTCGTATGACTTTTTAGCTTCCTCTTGAAGATTTTCAAGAATTTGGACAAAGTTTTTCTCAAAATCATCTTTTGATGTCACATTTTGGGCAACGGCGGTCATAAATTTTTCTTTTACTTCACTGTTTCCTTCACAAAAATCATCGATTATTTGTGCAAATTTGGCATCTGATGATATTTTGGGATATGCTGACGGCATTACCATTGCGCCTGCTGCTTTTTGTGCATCAAGGGCTTTTTCTTTGCTATAAATATTTTTCAGTTCTTTTATACTTTTTTCAAGCTGGTCATATTTATTTTTGTATGCGAGGGCAATCATATATTCTTCGGATTTTGTTTTAAAATCCTCTACTTTTGCGGCATCAAATCTGACATCTCTGCTTTTTTCGAAAGCAAATTCGAATTTTCCTTTATTATCTGCGTTGTAAATATTTTGTGCATCGGTGTATGTTTTGTCGATTATTTTATCCATTTCTGAAAGGGTAATGGTGCCTTTGTCACTGAAGAGATTGGCAAATGGCTTCAGAATATGCCAGGTGACATCAAAAACGCCCATATCTTGCTTGTATTCAAAATATGATTTTTTTGCACTTTTTGCAGCATCAAACAAATATTCACGTACATATTTTGCCGCTTCATATTCTTGTTGTGAAGCGTATGTGGAAGAGTAGTTTCTCTCAACTACAATGCCGTCATTCTGGTTAACAAAGCCGGATGAAAACATACCCGTTGATGTCGGGGTAAAGGGACTTTTGTTAACGGAAAAATCAGTTGAGTTTGACAGGAGTTTTGTCAGCTCTATATTGAGCTCTTCATCTGTCATTGCCGAAAGTTTTTCTTTCAGATTAGTAGTATCAATGCCTTTCTGCGAAGCCATTGATATGATATATGCTATAAGTTCTGTTCTTCCAAACGCCATTTTTCATCCCTATTTCTATATTTTTGTTATCGAATGAAACAGAAAAATCTTTAAACATTTTGCATTTTTTGGGGGAGATAATCCAACATATACCCTTGTGTGTCTGTAGTTTTGGGATTTGTAAATATTCTTTAAGAAAATTATTTCTGCAATGAACGGGAACTAAAGTTTTTATATAAAAAAATAAAGCCCTGCGAGGCAGGGCTTTGACATGTTTTATTACGATTTAGGGAGTTGTTTATTTTTGCTGTAGTTTTGGTTGTTGAGGTCCCGGACCAAATCCCGGATGGTGAGGTCTTTTATGCTTTTTCATTTGCATATGTCTTTCTTTTGCTTCCTGTTTGATTTTTTCAAATTCAGCTTTTTGTTCAGGAGTCAAAATTGCCTCAAATTCTTTTGTATTTTCGTTTCTTATGTCTCTTGCCTGTTTTTTGAGTTCACGCATGTCTTTTTTCAATGCTGTAATTTTTTTCTCTTTTTCTTCTTGAGACAAGTTGCTTTCTTTTACAGCTTTGATTTCTTCATGTTTTGCTTTCATTTTTTCAAAAACAGGTTTGATTTTTTCGTGACCTTTCATTCTGATTTCACGAGCCTGTTTTTTCTGATCTTCTGTGAGTTTGAGTCTGTCATCAAGGCTTTGTCTTGTCATTTTCGGCGGTTTTTGCTGATTACATTTGCATTTGCAAGGAGGTTTTGGCTGCGTGTTTGTGTCTGTATTAACAGTGTTTGCGTAGCTCATGGTAGAGGAAAGCATTAAAGCTGCAATCCCTGCGATAATTAAAGATTTTTTCATGTTTTTATCCTTTCTAAATCAGATCTTTAAGCATTTCTGCAAGTTCTTTTTTTGCGTTGTACAGTCTTGATTTTACTGTGCCTATAGGACATTTTATTTTTTGTGAAATTTCTTCGTACGATTTGTTTTCTATTTCATAAAGCATTATGACTTCTTTGAATTTAGGTTTAAGTTTGTTTATTGCTTTTGTTATTGTTTTTTGTCTTTCAATTTTTAATAACTCTTCTTCGGGCGTTTCTTTTTTGCATTTTACAAAAGAGATAACATTTTCGTCTGTAGTCGAGTTGTCTGATAATTTTTTTTGAGATGATTTCAGGTAGTCTTTTGAAAGATTTGCGCTGATAGTTCTTATCCAGGCAGAAAACATGCCTTTTTCTTCATATTTTTCTGCATTTTTCAATACTTTACAGTAGACCTCTTGTTCAAGATCCTCGTTCTGTTCGTTTGTTATACGTTTTATGATATTTCTCACGGTGCTGCCATGAGTTGCGATTATTTCTTTTAAATCCATATTTACCTTAGTTTATGTATAAGAACCCGTATTCATCTACGGGGAGCCCCATTTCTTCAACAGTCAGTGAATTTGCTTCGTTCATTGCAACCACATCTTCATACAGGTTTGTACCTACAGTGTAAAGCGGTACGCTTAATGTTGCAAATACAACAAGAAACGCTGCACAAGCTGCCTGAAGTATTCTGGACTGTTTTTTCTTTTCTTTTATATAGGGCTTTGCTTCTTGAATGAGAGCCGAAACCTTCTGCATCTTTTCATGTTCTTTTTGGCATTCTTCACATGTTTCAAGATGTTTTTGAAAATCTTCCTCACTCAGGAAGGTATACATACTTTCATAACCGTTACATTTTTTTTCGTTCATTGTTTTTTGTCCTTACATATACTATAACGAATATTAAAAAAAAATGTTCATTTTTTGTAAAAAAATTTTTTAATTGGATTAAAAATAAATATATACTTGACAATAAGCAGTATTTACAGGAATATAGTTAAGTTACAAATGACATTATGAAGGTGTATTTTGCCCTGGTGGCAGGAACCAAAGAGTGAAGTACACCAGGAGAAAACAACTAAATGTTGTTTTCGAAAAGAGTTAGCGGAAGGCACGGAGTGCTCCGCCACAATACACATTTGAAAAGTAAAAAATAATTTTGCCCTGGTGGCGGAATCGGTAGACGCGTCGGACTTAAAATCCGATTGGGCTCACCCCCAGTGCCAGTTCAAGTCTGGCTCAGGGCACTCTTTTTAAGACTCCCTTTAGGGAGTCTTTATTGTTTCTGTGGGTAATCTGTGGGTGCATTTGTATCCGAATGAGACTTACCGTCTAATTTCCTTTAAAATTGCCAGCATCTATGTCCTCGTAATTCTGCAAAAAGTTGTTGGGTTAGTAGACCCAACCTACAGCATTTAAAATATCTTGCTTGTCAAGCGAATTTGCTCTTTACAAATACTGCGTAAAAAATATAATATATCTCTATGGACAATAATCTCGATAAAATAAAAGAGTTAAATGCTCAATTGGAAAAAGATCCTACTGATTTTAAAACCAGAAGGGAACTTGCAATCGAGTATATGAATAACGGGTACAACGAAGATGCTCTAAAGCAGCTTTATTATCTTTTGAAGCGTTTTCCGGAGGATCCGAGACTTCACTATAATGCCGGAATTGTTCTTGAAAACTTGAAAGAATTTGAAAAAGCAATAATCTCGTATCAAAATGCACTGAATATAAGCCCGAATGAACCTGATTTTTTGTATAATCTTGGTTATGCATATTTGCAGTCGGGTGATTTTGATATGGCAATACCTTTATTCAAAAGGGTTTTGCAGCTTGAAGAAGATGATGAGAACAGCTATTTTAATCTCGGGTATTTGTATTCGAAAAAAGAAGAGCATGACACAGCGATTAAATGCTTGAAAGCCGCACTTGAATTAAATCCTGAAGATTATCTGGCGCATTTTTATCTGGCTTATGAACTTGATAAAACGGGAGATAGAGAAAACTGTATAAAACACTATGAAAAAGTGCTTGAGCTTTCGCCTGACTACAGCTGGGCTTTTTATAATCTCGGTGCAATATATTTTGATGAGGGTGATACTCAAAAAGCAGAGCAATTTCTTTCACGTACACTCGAGTTAAATCCGAAAGATGACGGTGCATATGTGATTTTGTCAAAATTATATGCGCAAAAAAATGATTTAAAAAAAGCTTTGAAACTATTGCAAACGGCTATAAAAAACAATCCGTATAACGGAGAGGTAAACTATACAATAGCTCATGTATACAAAGAACTCGGGGATACGGAACAGTATAAATATCACCTGAAAGAAGCTATGAATAATTATGAAACCTTAACGTCAAATCTTAAGCAATTGCAGTACGAATTGAAAAGCCTTGAATAGGATTTGTTACGGTCTTTTTCTGGCCGTATTTTTTGTCAAGGGCATCAAGAATGTTTTGCGGTATCCGGGATGCTCTCAAGACTTCCATTGCTTCTTCATGTGTTTTTGCTTTTTTGTATGAACGTTCTTCTCTCATTGCGGAGTAGATATCTGCTGCTCTTACAATCTGAGCCATAAAGTTTTTTGACATTGGATTGTGATGATCTCTTGCTATCTCTGCAACGTTTACACCGTATCCGAGAGATTTTAAAAGTTCATATCCCAATACCGCATGAAGATTTACGATTCTTCTTTCATCATCTGACAGGCGGCCTTTTTTATTCAAGATTTCAGGCGGAATCAATGATTTTCCTATATCATGAAGAGCTGCTCCGACTTCCATAACTTTGAGCTGTTCTTCTGTGTATCCGAGTTCTTCACCAATAGCTCTTGCATAGGTAATCGTTGTTGCCAGGTGCGTATATTTTATAGTTTTTAAATTCTCATAATGTAATACTTTTTTTGCTATTTCTTTCATTCCTAATATCTTCCTTTGTTTTTAAGGCTGCAATAGTCCGGCTTCATTTAGGATTGCAGCAATTCTTTTGTTTGAGTCAATTGCTGCGTAAAGGCTGTCTCTGTCCGGAATATAGCTCAATGCTTTTTTTACATTAGTGTCTGCTGCTGCATCCAGCTGTGTAATTCCGTATCTGATATTTTTGTAATAGTTTGACAATGTAGAAATAAAACCCTTTTGGGTTTCAGGTGCTTCTGCCCTTACTTCTTTTTTTGCTTTATTATCGTTAATAATTTTAGAGCCGAATAAAGGAGTTGAAATATTACCGCTTGTTTTTAGTGCTGATGAGCTTAAAGCTGTATTGCCAAACAATGCGGGAGCTTTTTGTTCTTCTATAGGTGCTTTTGTATATAAAAAGCCGGCTCCCATAGGAAAGAGCTCTATTTTCTTATTTTCAACAGTAGTTTCTGCCGGTTTTCCTTGAGAAATATCACCGGCTGTCTGTTGAACTGTAATTTTTTCAACATTATGTGCCAAAATTAACTATTCCTTTTTTCCCTTCGGTTTCCTATATAATAATAAAAAGATTTTTTTCTTCTGAATTTACCGATTTTTGGAAATTGTTAATATATTTTTACAAAAGTTTTTACAATAATGTTGAAATTTATCCGAAATATTTTTCCAATGCAGGCTTGTCAAATACCTCTATACTGTCTTTATTATGTATAAAAATCAGGCATGAAAGCATTGATTTGAACATTGAAAAATCGCTGATGGAAAGTTTCTTCATCAAATCTGCAATATTCTCGGCAAGAAATTCCGTAATAAGGGTTTTGTTTTTAAAGACAAGAGAGGTGAAGTAATCCAAGCCTTCTTTTGTATTTATGCCTTCAAAGTATAATATGTCAGGAGATTGAAACTCAATAAAGCGCATTGCTTTATCCAGATTGAAACCGATATGTTCGTTCAATTCACACTGATTAACATTTTCAAGATTATATTTTGTAATGGATTCAATTGTCATTACATTTTTGTTTTCAACTGCTGTATCAAGCAGTATTGAATATATCAAATGTGTTTTTCCGCTCAAGCCGGAGCCGCAAACAAGAACAATACCCGGTTTTTGCATTGCATTTCTGATGGTAGTGATTTTCTTTGAATCCATACCGATTTCTGCTAATTGTTTTGGCGGTTTATATATTTTTATTGAAATTCTTTCACCGTGAATTGTCGGAAAAGCGGAAATACTGGCAATCAGAGCTATATCATCTACTTTGAAACTCAATTTACCGAGCTGAGGAAGCTCTGAAACTGTAGGGTCAAGGTTTGATAATGTTTTTAGTTTAGCGATAAAAGAAGAAACCAGTATTGATGGTATTTCTCCCGCTGAAATATTTTGTGAAACTTTTCTGAATGTCACGCTGAGACCGTTTGGTATATGCTCAAAAAATAATTCATGGATGTCTTCTGATATTGCCTGTTTCAAAATAGCACGTATTATTTTTTGAATGTATTCATCCGACATTCCCGAAGAGATATCTTCTGTATTTAGTACTTCCCGCCAGTCGTATTTGGGTCTGTTTTCATCAATGAATATTTGTCCGACAGAGCTGCTGCTGTGATAATACTCTTCAATCTTTTTTAGTACTGCGGATTCGGAGGATATAACCGGTTCAATTTCACATTTTGCATCTTCAACTATTTTGTCTATTGCAAAAAGGTCTAACGGATCAGACATAGCGACCGTTAAAATACCTTCTATTTTGAAAAGAGGAATAACTTTGTATTTTTGTGCATTGTTCAGATTTATATAGCTCAGACACTTTTTGTCCAGTGAATAGTCATCAAGATTTACATATGGTATATGAAGTTTGCTTTCCAAAAATTTCAGCAGTGCTTCTTCTGTAATTATTCCTGATGAAATCAGCACCTGTCCTATATTTACATTTTGGGCGGCGGCAACCTGCTCTGCAGTTTCCAAATCCTCATATTTGATTATGTTGTCTCTTACGAGGTCGTATTTAAGTTTTTCCAGTGTTTTGTTTCTTACAAACTCCATTTGGACCTTCCGAAATCTAGTTGTTCAAATATTCTTTTACTTTTTCAATAACCTCATCTAATTCAAATGGTTTTGTAATATATTCATTTACTCCTGTTTCCTGACCTATGATTTTGTCATCTTCCTGAGAACGGGCAGTTACCATAATAATGGGTATGTCTTTGTATTTTGTGTCATATTTAAGAAGACGGCTTATTTTGTATCCGTTTATTTTAGGCATCATTACATCCAAAATCATCAGATCAGGCATTATCTCTTTTGCCATGTTCAGACCGGTCTCTCCGTCATAGGCGCAGAAACATTCATATCCCTGTGCTTCCAGCATAAACTTAAGCGTTTCAACTATATCCTGTTCGTCGTCAACGATAAGAATTTTTTTTGTATCGCCCATTATAATAAAGCCTCCACTTTGTCTTTTAAAGAATCTTTTGCTATATCTATCAGATCTTGAGCATCTTTGCCCCTGTCCGGGAAAAGCACTGTTGAATACAATATATCATATTTTTTGTTATCAGTGTTTTCTTCTTCGCTGTATAGTACACTTTCTATTTTCTTTTCAATAAAACTCTGTGCAAATTTATCCGCTTCTGGCATTGTAATTGCCAGATAGTTTTTTTTGTTTTCGTTGTAATATATTTCTTTTGTGTTTGCTGTTTTTCTTATTATTGAAATTTTATCTTCTTTTATATCTTTGATGAATGAGGTTTCCGCATTTTCATCTTCTTCTATCAACAGCAGCAGTATTGTTTGAGAACAGGTCTTTGCTTTGGTTATATCTTTGTCAAAGTCGATTAAAAATTTATCCTTTTCCGTAAGCACTGGTATAACAAAAGAGAAAGTTGTACCTCTGTTCAATTCGCTTTCTACCCAGATAAATCCTTTGTGTGCTTCTATAAGCTGTTTTGCAATAGGCAGCCCGAGTCCGGTGCCTCCTGTTTTTCTGTTTAAAGAGTTTTCTATCTGTTGGAATTGGTCAAAAACTTTTTTCTGATCTTCAGGTGCAATACCAATTCCGCTGTCTTTTACGGACACTTTGATATAGTTCGGGTAAAAAACAGGGTTCTCTATACCCAAAATTTGTTTTTTATTGATATCTTTTTCTGTTATGTTTTCTGTTTTTATTACAATTGTTCCGCTTTCGTTTGTAAATTTGATGGCATTTGAAACCAGGTTTGATACAACCTGTTCAATTCTTTGTGTATCAATATACGTGTCAGCTATGTTGTCGTCCTTTTCAAGGATAAGATCAATTTTTTTGTCTTTTGCAACATTTTCAAAAGTATTTTTTATAAACTCTACCGGAGTATTTATGCAGGTTTTTTCAAATTTAAAATCCATTTTTCCTGCTTCAACTTTGGAAAGGTCTAAAAGGTCGTTAATGATACCGGATAGCCTTGTTACATTTCTTTTTGCCATATTTAGAAATTTGTCAGTTATAGTGCTCACTTCCCCTGCTTTTCCGCTCAGGCAAATCTCAAGCGAGTTTTTTATTGCCGTGAGAGGTGTTCTGAGTTCATGTGATACTATTGAAATAAATTCGGATTTTAGTCTTTCCAGTTTTTCAAGCTTTGTATTTGTGTTTTTTATCTCTTCGTATAATGATGCATTTTCCAGAGGCAGAGAAACCTGTCTTGCCAAAGTTTGAAAGCAGGTTGTGTCTTCCTGTGTATAGTCGTTTTCTCTAAACACTTCTATTAATCCGAAAAATTTTTCGCCTATATTAATCGGGGCAAAAAGATTGTCAAATTTGAGTATATTAAGGTCATATTCTTCAATCGGGTGTTTTATGTTCTTTATCACATTTATATCGTTAATATTCAGGTCATAAGGTATTCTTTTTTTGTCAAAGAGGGCACGGTAGCTGAGAATTGCTCTGAGTTTTAACGAATGTTCAAGCCTCGGCGATATACCGTAAAGCGAGTTTATTATCAAATCAATATTGTGCTCATCGTTGAAAATAAGAACGGATGATAATGAAAAACTCAGGCTTTTTTCTAATCCGTCTATCATAATATTTATGAGTTTTTGTTTATCTAAAGAGCCTGCAAGCTGAGTTGAGGTGTTGTACAGTACATCAAGCTGATATAGACTTTTTGCAAGCTCACTGTTGTTCATTGACAGTGTGTCTATCGCCTTTTTCAGCTTGAGGCTGCCGTTTATACAAGATGTGAGAATTTTTTCATTTATAGGCTTTGTTACATATACATTTGCAAATTTTAGCAGCTCGGTATTATCCGTATTCTGATTTACTATTGCAAGAATAGCTACATTGGATTTTATTGCTGCAGAATGAAGTTTTTTACACAAAATCAATATATCTGGAGTTTGTGTGTCTTCATCGACAATAATCATATCTATTTGACCTTTTTCAACATAGCCGATTATTGTCTGTTCTTCAGTTGAGCACAACAGAGCATTTGCCGTCTTTGCAAGACTTATTGATATGGAATTTTTTTGTGTTTCATCATCTGAAACAAGCAGTATTTTTGACATAGCTATATTTTAGCATGTTGAACATTTACTGGCTATTTAGTTACTTAATTTAAAATTTTTAAGCAATTTTAATTTTTCTCGGATTTAAAGTTTTTAATCAAATTATTTATCATATAATAAGAGGAAGAATGTCATGAAAAATACTGCTTACATGAAAATGTAATGTATGTGACAGGGAGATTTAAAAAAAGGATTTGTGATGACCGGATACAGTTTTGAAATAATTACCGGACCGATGAGTTGCGGTAAAACGGAGGAGTTGCTTCGCAGGGTAAAAAGATGCATTATTGCGCAGAAAAAAGTGCGTGTTATTTCTCCTGAAATCGATACAAGAGCAAAGGGAGATTATATTGAATCAAGAAACGGACTCTGGCTTGATGCTGTCACGGTAAAGAATGCGAGGGAAATTCTTTCTGTAATCAGTCCTGATGATGAAGTTATCGCAATAGATGAAGTTCAATTTTTTGATGAAGAAATTGTTTCTGTTGTGAAAAAACTTGTTGAACATGGCAAAAGAGTCATTGCATCCGGTTTGGATTTGGATTTTAAGGGTGAACCTTTTGGCTCAATGCCTGAGCTTTTGTGTATTGCTGACAGAGTGGATAAACTCACGGCAGTATGTATGAAGTGCGGGTCTGACCATGCAACAAGAACCCAGAGGCTGATAAACGGCTTTCCTGCTGACAAATCATCACCGTTGATTATGATAGGCGGAGATGAAACATACGAAGCAAGATGCCTGAAATGCTATGAACTTCCGGACAAAAAAGCTGAAGAAAAGAAAAAAGGATTTAGACTGCTGAATTTTGTAAAATAGCTCTATGATTTAAAATAATCACAGATTAGCTTCTTTTCCTTGTTCGGGTTGTGAGTAAATTTGTTAAAGAACTTTTGAATAATTGAGCATCGTTCTTGTTCAAGTTCTTTTTTGCAGATTGCTTTTTGGACAAGTATTTTGTTATATTTTGCGTTAGCTTCTTCTGATGTTTCCAGATGACCGCTGTTTTTTATACTGTTGAGCTGTGTATTTGCTTTTAGAATAGATTGGCGGAGCTTGAGGACTTTTTTACTAATACTCATATAATTTCCTTTGAAATTCCTTTAAGACTTATGCTATTGTTTTTTTATCTGCGACGATTTTCAACCTTCTTATAATAATAAATTTGTAAAAATCCCGACTCCACCAAAAAAAGTAAAAAGTGTGAAAAAAAGTAAATCTTTCGTATGGTTCTGAAATAATTTTGTTACAATGATATAATTTTTTTATGACAAATGGTGATATAAAAAAGGTTTTGATTCTTAGATTGAGCGCCCTTGGGGATACAATACATACACTGCCCGCCGCTTATGCTATAAAAAAAAGCTTTCCGGATTGTAAGATAGGCTGGGTCGTTGAGGATAAGGCACAGCTGTTTATTAACGGAAATCCTCTTGTGGACAAGTGTTTTGTCCTGCCCAAAAAGGAATGGAAAAAGAGGGGCTTTTCTTTTCAAAATATTATCGATTTTATGAATATTATTGATGAAATAAACGAACAGCATTATGATGTAGTGCTTGATACTCAGCAGCTGTTTAAAAGTGCTTCTCTTCTGCCGTTTTTGAATATAAAAAGAAAAATTACTCTGATGGGAGGAAGAGAGTTTTCTTTTCTATTTTCTAACGAGATTTATCAAGCATCTCACGGACTTTTTGATCCGAATTATCATGTTGTCAAAAGAAATCTTGAATTCGCAAAACATTTGGGTGCAGAAACAGATGAAATCAAATTTGTTCTGAAACAACCGGACATTGATGTGGTGAATAAAATAACAGACCTTTTATCCGTTCTTGATACGAACAAAAAAACAGTTGTATGCTCTCCTGCAACAACCTGGGAAAATAAACACTGGTCTGAATTGCATTGGAGCAAAACTCTTAATTTTTTAAAAGGAAAGGCAAATATAGTTTTTACCGGAACAGATGCTGACAAGCCCCTTATTGAAAGAATTGTGTCTGGTTCGCAGCTTTCTGCTGAAGATTATCTGAATCTTGCCGGTCTGACCAATCTGGAAGAATTGGCAGAGGTCTTCAGACGTTCGGATGTCGTTATTTCTCCGGATTCGGGCAGTGCACATATTGCCTGGGCTGTTGACAAACCTTTTGTGATTACATTATTTAGCGCTACTGCTGAAAAAAGAAGTGCGCCGTTTGGTGAAAAATGTTTTGTCCTTGCTCCGGAATTGGATTGCAGACCTTGTTTGAAAAAAAATTGCAAAAGAAAATCAGAAAAAAATCTGTGCTGCACTCTGGTTGAGCCTCAGGCTCTAATAAACCTTCTTATTAATATTTTACAACTTGGCTAGAATAGTAGTATAATTAATAAATCATTTGTAATTATATTAATTCGGATAAAAATGGATATCTTTAAAAAGATAAAAGATTATGCCCGCAAGGTCAATGAAATAGAATACAGTATTTCAAGCAACAAGAAAGAGTTTATAGAAATTTATGAACGAAATCTTGCTCTTGAAAGAGAAATTGTACAGCGTACACAAGAACTGGACCAGGCAAACAAAGCGTTTTTGACTTTAAAACATGTCTGGGAGCTTTTGAATTCTTCTGAACCGCTTTCTACAGTACTGCAAAAACTGGTAAACTCTCTTCATGGTGAAATGGGGTATATTAACAGCACAATTTTGCAGGTTTGTAATGATGAAAAAGGAAAGTATTATAAAGTAAAAGCATTCTCTGAAAGCCCGATATTTGCAAAACTTACGGAATATTTAAACCAGAAGAATATAAATATTCATGAATATCATCTCAAATATGACCCTCAAATGCTTATCACAAGGGCTATTGAGGAAAAGAATATTCTGTATAGCAATGATTACCTTAAGATAATAAACAATCTTTTGTATGATTTTAATGATGAGCAGATTGCTAGCATTAATAAACTTGGTGTAAGTAAAAATATAATCTGTATACCCCTGTTTCCCTCAAATGTTGCTTTTGGGGTAATGATGATTTTTTCTCCGAGAGAAGAAGTTACAGACAAAGAACTAAATTTTTTGAGTCTTTTTGCAAATCAGGTAGAGATGGCTATCACTATTGCTAACCTCTTTGAAAACCTTAAAAAAGAGGCGGTTACGGACTCTCTGACAGAATTGTACAACAGAAGATATTTCAATCAGGCAATTCAAAAAGAAGCAGAACGTGCCCAGCGTTTGCATCAGCCGTTTTCTATAATAAGTTTGGATTTGGATTATCTGAAAAAGATAAATGACACATATGGACACTTTTTTGGCGACCTTGCTATCAGGACAATTGCGGATATTTTGAAAAAAAATGCAAGATCTATTGATGTTCCTGCCAGATTGGGGGGAGAAGAGTTCTCTGTCCTTCTTCCTGGTGTTGATTCTTCAGGTGCTATGATTGCTGCAGAGAGAATCAGAGCTGCAATTGAAGCTCAGGAACTTGATACAATAGGGCACATTACAGCAAGTGTGGGAGTGGGAACTTTCCCTGAACATTCTATAAAATTGGATGAACTGCTGGATTTAACTGATCAGGCAATGTATAAATCCAAAATAAACGGCAGAAACAGGGTTACTATGGCAAAAGCGATTGACAATGAAGCTGAATGGCAGGAAATTGCATTCGGCGCATTTATGGATATTTTGACTAAACAAAAAATTCCGATACCTGACAAAATAGCAAAAGAAATTACATCAAAACTTAAGTCAATAAACTCAAACGAAACAAAATCGACACTTTTTTCGGTTGCAGATACACTGGCTCAAACCTATAATGCCCACTATAAAAGAGGACTGACAAAAGCCAAAGTGTCTATGGCAATTGAACTTGGCAGAAAAATGGAATTATCTAAAGAGGATATTGATAAACTAAAAATAGCAATGATGCTTTATGATATAGGCAAACTGCTTATTCCTGAAGAAATTTTGAACAAAAAAGAACCATTGACGGACGAAGAAAGACAGAAAATTAAAGAACATCCTCTTATTGCTGCTAGGACGATACTGCAGCCTATTGGCGGTGTTGCGGATATTGTTCCGATAATTGAGGCTCACCATGAAAATTGGGATGGTTCAGGATACCCGAACAAGCTCAGCGGCGATGATATTCCGGTTTCTTCCCAGATTATATTGATTGTTGATGCTTATTTTGCTTTAACTCAATCCAGACCATACCGTGTTGCCAGATCAAAAGATGAGGCAATTGAAATTATCAAACTTGAGTCGGGTAAAAAATGGAATGAAAAACTGGTTGAGCAGTTTGTGGATCTGTTAAATGAGTCAAAAAACTAATACTGATGAAATAGTAACAAAACTTTATCACTGGTGTACTTCATACAAAGAACAGCCGTTGATCAAAGATACATCAAAACTCAAAAATACAAGATTTGATGCTTTTGTTGACAGTAATTTGTCTTCGCCTTTGTCTTTTACTGTTTTTGAACTTTCGGATAAGGGTGATTTGCTTATAGACAGACAGCAAAGAATTCTGGAAAGTCAGGCTGCATTCTTTTTGTTTGTAAATCCCAAAACAGGCTGGATATTTGCAATAAAAAATACGCTCGAAAACCAGAAAAAGCTGCTTGGCGGTGAGCGTATTCAAAATTTTAAAATAAAAATCTGTGATTAATCACACAAATTTTTATTCTTCTATATCATAATTCATACCTGAGTCTTCTTTTGCGGCCATTTCTATCAGGATATATGTCATATAAGCACCCAATGCTACTGCTTTGGGGTCAAGGTCTGTATTGTTTGCAGCTTCTATTATTGCACTGTTTATCTCCGGATTTTCTTCTTTGATATAGTGTATCATTTTTTTTCGCCAGCCATGAACATCCTGAAAAATTTCTGCAAAAGCCAGTGATGCTTGTTCTTCCGTCACTATAGGTAACATATTATCTCCTTATATCAGCTTTGTATATGTAACATTATATACTAAATTTTTTATTCTATTTATCCTCTATTTCAAGTAGAAATAGTTTTTTTAGATATTTGTATATATTGTGTATATATTTCTTAACATTTGGAAATTAATTAAGCAATTTTTTTTTCAAAAAAAACTTTATATGAATATAGAGTCTTAGAGGAATAAATTTATGAAGGAAAATGAATTGAATACAATTATGGGTGTAGTTTCAGACCCGGTTAAAAATGTATACGATATTACATCAAGAAAAAATCTTCAGGAAATTCAAAGAATTATCAGAATTTTCAAAATTAATGAAGAGCAGAATATTAAAAACAAGAATTTTGCTATAAAAAATCTTGCAACTTTTAAACTTGTTTTGAGCAACAATTAGTTTTCATCTGTATATTCATCATCTTCATCAATGAAGTCAGTGATGATATCGACATTTTTTTCTATTTTTTTAAGCTGCTTTTCGATATTTGTAATCTTTTGTGCCAGCTTGTCATTTTCTGCAATCTTTTCATTAGCCATACTGACTTGTGCGGCAACATATTCCAAAAGTGATTTTATTTCTTTTGTTTCGTTTTGCTGTTCGACAAGTTTTTTCAGTCGTGTATCGGCATTTTCAATTCTTTCTGAGAGATTATTTTCGTCTTCTAAAAGCGTGCCTTTGATTTCATCAATTTCTGCTTTTATTTCTTCAAAAGAACTGCTTGCTGTGTCAATCCATTCTGCAAGATACATAAAAGCTTCATTCAGAACTTTATCGGATTGCATCAATGATACTGTAGTTCTGTTAAGATTGTCTATTTTCTTATCCAGATTACTCACAAAAGCTGAGTTATAGAACTCTTTGCTCTGTTTTTCAAATGATTTTATTAAAGAAGAGAAGTTTTCTATATTTGCTTTTAGTGTTTTGTTGATTTCATCTGATGAGAGAATCAGTTTATTTGTTCTTTTGCTGATGCTTGAAACATCTTCATTTAGGTTGGTAAATAAGGATTTTACTTCTGCTATTTCTGCACTAAGCGGGCTGCTTTCAAGCTTTTCAAGTTTTGATTTAATCAGATTGAGTTTTGTTGTCAGGTCATTTCCTGCTTCAGTGTTTTGTTCATCTGTATTTACAAGAATTTTATGAAGATTTGTCAAATCAAGTCTGATTTTTGAAAGATCCGATTCTACATCAGGCAGCGTGTAGACATAATCCTTATCCTCTTTCAGTCCGCTTGTCAAAAGCTTGAAGCCCGAAATAAGTGTTTTTAGATCTTGATTTATATCAGTTTTTACAGCATTGTCGATTTCTTCCAGCAGTTTTAATATTTCGGTATCAGTACCGCCGGAAAGTTCTTGCAGCTTTTCTATTTCTTCTTTTATGTCTGAAATATTTGAAGAGATTTTTTCTTTTATATCTTCGCTGCAGTTTAGTATATTTTCATTAATTTCATCTGCTTCTTCTTCAAAATTTATATTGTCTGCTATTTGTACAAGCTGTGTAACAAATTTTGTCTGAAGTGCATTCAGTGCGATATTAATTTGTTCTGTTTGTTCATTGAGTATAATTTCTGAAAGATCTTTTCTTAAATCTTCAATAGTTGTTGAAATTTCACTGATCTGGTTTGATGCAGCCATTGACTCTGTGTAAATTGTATCAGAGAGATTTCTTTTTAGGTTATCAATACTTGTATTGATTTGATTAATCTGCTCTGCAGCAGCGACACTTTCTGTAGAGATTGTATCTGTGATATCTTCTGTAATCTGGGATTGTATTGAATCAATTTTTTCGTTCAGTTGAGTTTTTAATGTATTAATTTCTTCTGTAAATGTTTCTGTTTTGATAGCTGTATTTTTTACTTCAGAAACAGTATCTTTTATTGCCCAGATTTCTTCTTTCAGAACTTCCGTTCCCTGGAAGAACATTTTTTCCGTATAATTTTTGATATCTTGTATGTCACTAAAATCCAGTCTTTCCAGTAATTTTTGTTCAAGTTCCTGAATTAGCTCTTTGTTGTGATTTTTGATTTCTTCTTTGTTTTTTGCAGAATTTTCGAGAAGTTCTTCTTTTGTTGCTACATTTTTCAATGAATCAGAGATAAATACTGTTTTTGCAAGAACTTCGGCAACATCATCCTGCAAGTTTTTGAATTCTTCGTCATCAAAAATATTGCCAAGAACCTGTACAATTGTTGTGATATTATTATTTAAGACATCAATGTAAGAATCTGTTTCATGAATTTTGTTGATAATTCCGTCAACTTTTTCAGCAAGAAGGACTTTTGTATCCGCTTCATCAGCTTGAACTGTGTCAAGAAGTTCCTTCAGGCTGAGTGTAAGTTCGTTCAGCTCTTCAACTGTCTTTTTATTTTTATTTTCAATTGATTCATTGAGCTCTGTAATTAAGTTGATTTGTTTGTTAACATTTTCGTTGATAATTGTATTTTGTTCTTTAACAATAGCGAAATTTGATCTTGCTATTTCATTTGTTTCTTCCAGCGTTCCGAATTTTTCTATATGAGAAATTATTGAATTGAATGCTTCTTTTTGATTTTCGAGTTCTTCTGAGAAAAAGTGTATCTGGTTTTGAATTTTGTTAAATGCAGCAAGGAGTTCCGGGGTTTTTAAAGAATTGAGCAAGAGTTCGTTTATATTGTCAAATTCTCCTTTTATTGCATTAAATTTTCCGTCAACAATATTCTGGCGGTCTTGTATCATATTTCTGATTTCAAGTGCAATCAGTCCTATTTTTTCAAAATTTTCACCGCCTGAAAAAACATCCATTTTTGTATTAATTTTTTCCAGTATCTGTGCGTATGTAATACGGAAATTCTCATCGGAATTTTCTTTTTGTACTATTTTTTCGACGAGTGCATCTAATTTGTTTTGTATAATTTCTAAATAATTTATTTCTGACATTGAAAACTACTCTCTACTTAAAAAACTCCATCATTTATTTTATCAAATCAAAAACGCATGTATAAATATGTAACTTTATGTAACTTTAACGTTTTCAGGACATCTTTCTTTTCAAATCTTCTGCGGATTCTTCATATCCTGCTCTGCCCATAAGTGCATAGGTATAATTTTTTGCCTGTTCAACACCGGGCTGATTGTATGTATTTATGTTGTATAACTCTCCTGCAATTGCCGTTTGTACTTCAAGCATATACAGAAGCTGTCCTATGTTGTATGCATCAACTTTGTCCAGATAGATTGTTACGTTAGGGCGTTTGTAATCTGTAAGGGCAACTCTGGTTGCATTAGCCTCGGAGTTTATAAGGTCGTTGATTGTTTTTCCTCCAAGGTACCCGATTCCCGTAAAACCGAAAATTTTAGGTATTTCAAGTGTTGTGTCAAATTCTTTTACCCTTATAAAGTTTATAAGTTTATTATTCGGTCCTTCGTTGTAAAGCTGAATTTGTGAGTGCTGGTCTGTTGCACCGAGTGCTTTAACCGGTGTAGGTCCTATGTTAACTCTATTGCCGTTGTTGTCGTTTTCTTTTCCGAGACTTTCCGCCCATAACTGTGCAAACCAATCTGATATATATTTTAGTCTGCTTGAGTATGGCATCATAACAGTAATGTTTTTGCCCTTCTGTGTATCCATAAGATAGTGTATCAAAGCATTTTGAGCGGCAATATTATGTCTTATGTCCGTATTTTTTAAGGCAAGATCCATATCTTTTACGCCCTGCATAAGCTCTTCAATATTTATATCAACCAGCGCAAACGGCAGCAAACCGACTGCAGAAAAGACGGAAAAACGTCCTCCTACATCATCAGGTATAACAAAGGTTTTGTATCCTTCTTCGTTTGAAATTTGTCTCAGAATACCTACATTTTGGTCTGTAGTTGCGACAATATTCCTTATATAATTGTCTCCGAGTTCTTTCTCCAGCCTGTCTTTTATAATCATAAACTGGGACATTGTTTCCGCTGTTGAACCGGATTTTGTTATTACATTTACAAGTGTCTTTTTCAAATCGAGAATGTCAAGCAATGCATTCATTTGATCAGGATCTATGTTGTCGAGAAAGAAAATTCTCGGTAGATTGTCTCTTTGTTCTTCTGTTAAAAGATTCCAATATGGCTTTAATAGTGCTTCACAAACAGCGCAGCCTCCAAGTGCGGAGCCGCCTATTCCCAGAACCAGAATATTTTCAAATCTGCCTTTAATCATTGCGGCATATTCTTTTACCAGCCATACTGTTTCTTCGCTGTATCCTAGATTTAACCATTGGAGCCACTGTCCGGGTTTGTCTTTGCGGGAGTTCAGGTCATTTATTATTTTGGCGATTTTTTCGTTGTAATTGTTAAATTCGGCATCGAGATTTAACCCGTTTTCTTCACCAAGAATTTCGGCTCTGACATTTCTGTAGTCAAACTCTAGCATCTGTGTCTCCTCTGATTGTAAAAATATATAAAATTTATACCTTATGTCTATTGTACCTGCTGACATTTAAATTGATAGTGTTGAGTATAAAATATTAACTAAAATTTACTCTAAAATATTTGTTATTCTTGAAAATAGGGATGATTTTTCCATATTTTATCTTAATATTTCTTAATAGAAATTCCTCTTTCGGTCAATTTTGATATCTCGATTGTTTTTATAAATGTGTAAGGTTAGATTAAATTTTCTAGGTTGGAGATTAGGTTATGTATTTTGACGATTACAGCACAAGTTTTCAAAGTTTATACGGTCCGATGTATAATTTGCAAACAAATTATTCTGCATATTCTATGCCATATGCCGGCGGTGCTTATGCAGGCGGTATGTTTCCATATATGGGCGGTGCTTACAACGGCTCATTGACAAATGTACCTGTCGGACAGTTTGGCGCTGATCAATTGGTCAGAAATGATGAAACCAGAAATAATTATTATGCAGCTCCGATAGCTCCTCATAAGAAAAAAGATGAGCTGCCGACAATCCTCGGAATAATTGGTACTGCATTGGGTACTGCCGCTATGGCATTGGCTTTGGCTAAGGGCAGAGGTAAAAAGGTTCCAAAACCTGTACCTCCGAAACCTCCGGTACCTCCAACACCGGTACCTCCAAAACCGCTACCGCCAACACCGGTACCACCGAAACCGGTGCCACCAACTCCGGTACCTCCAACACCGGTACCTCCAACACCGGTACCTCCAACTCCAGTACCACCGAAACCGGTGCCACCAACTCCGGTGCCGCCAACCATTTCCGGCTATTTGCCTGCGGCAACAACATCTAGCGTAAAAGCTTTGCCTGCAGCAACTACTCCGGTAAAGGGATTGCTTCCGGCACATACTCCGTCAGCAACTACATCTAGTGTAAACTACGGTTCAACAGTTATACTTCCGTCTTCAGGATCTGTATACAATATGCCGGCTGGTACTACAAAAGTTGCTGGTGCTCTTCCTCAAACGACAACACCTGTAGCAGGTTTACTTCCGGCGCATACTCCGGCAACTCCAGTAAATACTCAAACACCGGCTTTGCCTCCAATAGGTGATCTTGTATACGGAACAAAAAACAGATTTCCTGGTGTAACAAATTATCAAAACTTTGGTGATGATTTGCTCACAAAAATAAACAGTGATTATTCTGTATTGAAACATCCTGAAAAACTTAATGGTGAAATTGTATGGACAACACATACTCCCAAAACATACAGCGATGCCCACAGCATTGGCGCTAATGCAAAAGGCGCAGATAAACTGGCTGCATTGTATGAATCATTACAGAAATAATATGATAAATAAATAATACTTGTAGTCTTGTTACTGCATAAATATCTATTATAAACCGATTTTATATTTTTCTAATTTTCCAAAACTAAAACCTAACCAATTCCCCTCCTTTTTAAGGCGGGTTTTTTTTTGATTAGGTTTTAGAAAAATCAGATATTTAGCTTGCAGCTTTTGCTTTCTTTTTGTTTTCAATTCTTTCACTGATACTGTTTGCAAGAGGTGTTGCAAATACCGGTGAAATGAATCTGTATATCATTGCAAAAATCATCAGGGATTTTGCGATTTTGAAACCGTTCATCAATGTAGACAATTTTGTATCGTTGTTTGATACAAGTTTTATTGCATTTGTCATACTTTGTTTGTTGAAAATTTCTGTCAACTGCTTGCTGTTAGCTTTTGATTTCATGAAAATTTCTTTTGCTTTATCCGCTTTATCAATTGTTATTCCTTTAGCATCAGTAAGCTTCTTAGGCAGTTGTGAGATTTGTTCAAATATATTTTTTACAGTATCATCAGCACTGCCGGTTTTTACAAGCTTTTTGAGTTTTGCTTCTATACCTTTGTTGTATTCAAACATTTTGTCAAGAATACCGAAAGATTCGTTTAATTGGTTTACTCTTAAAACATTTTCAAGATAAGATTTGTTTCCTTTTAACTTTTCAAAGACTCTTTTTGTTTCTTTATCTGTAATTGCTGATAAGTCAACTGTTTCAATATATTTTGAACCGAGATCTTTGTAAACATCTCTGAGTGTTTTGCTGGAGTTTATTTCATTAAGGAACAGTTCTTTCGCTTTTTCTATTTTTCCGATTTGAGCACCGTTTTTAGATACGTTTGTTTCTTGTAGTTTTTCAATTTTTTCAATCAGATTTTTTGCAATATTATCTGTATCTTGTTTATTTAATAAGTTCTTTAAATGTTCTTCTGTATTTGTATTTGATTTAAAAAGCTCATCTGTGACAAACTTGTTAATCTTTTCTATAACAGCTTTTTCTCCTTTTATGTCATTTGCTCTTCGTTTTACAGTCTGGAGGTATTCCGGGTTGTCATAGAGTTTCACAAACATTTCTCTTGTTTTTGGATCAGAAATATTTGCAATATCAAATTTTTCTTTGAAATTGGCGATGTGTTTGTCAAGATAATTGTCCAGTGTGTATGCACCAATTGTAGATAGTGCGCAAACAGCTCCCTGGTTTACAATCAACGGCATTTTTTGATCTTTTTCAATCTTTTTGGATCTTGCTGTATCAAGCATATAAAAACTTGAAAGCACCACGCCGACAAATGCTGCCAAATGCTGCTGGTAGTTTCTGTCTTTCAAAAAGTCTACAAGTTTTTGAACAGGTCTTGTTGCACCAAGTGCACCCATTCCTTTTGCCAGTCCGTCAGTTAATCCGTTCATAGGATTGATGCCGAATGACACTTGATCCTGCTTTAAAGGAGTGGATTTCATAGTGTTTTTTCTGTTTTTTAACAGATTATTTTGAGAATATGTATTATATTTTGAAGTATATGGTTGTATCTGCATTATTTCATCACTCCTGTAAAGTTTTGGAATACTTTATTTGCATTTGCACTGCTGCTGTTATTTTTAAAGTTTATAAATGCAAATTTGTATGTGGGGTCATTTTTTAATTCTTCTGTGGTAGCCGGAGGTGTTTTTGATCCGAATATTTTGTTCAATATGTATTTATCAATATAAGGAATCATTGCAATTGTAATAGCGGATCTGATAGAGGCTGTGATAACCTGAGGAACATAGTTGCATAGCATTGTGAATGTTTGAAATCTCTTTGATGCCGCCATTTTCTTTGTTCCGTTATAAGTAAAGAATTTTTCCGCCTTTTGTGCATATTTTTCAGGGTTGCTTCTGATTTTGTCCAATCCTTTTTTGATAGGTGAATATATAACAACTGCAAAGACATATCCTATAATGCCTGATGAGATTGAGTGAGAAGCTGCTTTTTTGTTTTTCTCTTTGTTGTGCTCGTTAGCCTGAGCCATAATTGCTGCAGGTCTCAATCCGCAGGTAATCAATAATGCAAACAGTGCGTCAAAGACTGTTTGGTTTGAATCTGCCATTTTTAAAAATTTATGAAGCAAATTGCTTTGTGCAAATTTCCAGGTATTTGTGGATTTAATACCATTTGAAACGGCAGAAACAGGAAGACCGCCAAAATTCACATTTTTGGCGGTCTTCTTATTCATTGTCACATTATTATTCTTTCTAATCACAGCACAGTCAAGAACATCATAGTCTTTCATGTCTGAACACATCTTGAACCCAGAATGCTCCTGTCCCAAATGGTACGCTTGTACGGAATTTGTTTCCGAACCAAATGACGATGCGTTTTGCAAACGTCCGATAGGTGAGTGTGTTGTTTGTATTTTCAGCATAGTCTTCTTTTCTTTTAAACTTGGGTGATTACTTAAATTCTTCACACTTGGTAAAAGTTGAAAGATTTTATTATTTGCTAGCATAACATATAATGTTTACAATTCAATACAAAATTTGTACCAGAAATTTTGAGCATGGTTTAAAAACCAGTATAATTAGTGTATTTTAGACAACAATTATTTTTTAGTAAAACTTAACATTTTTTTATGGAGTTAACAAAACTTTTATAGCTTCGCCCGCTTCGTGAGCCAGCAGTGCTTCTTTTGCCATAGAAAGAGGCATTTGTTTTGTGATAAGTTTTGTAACATCTACATGCCCGTCTGCTATCAAATCCAGTGCCTGTCTGAAATATTGAGGTGTATGGTGAAAAACACTTACTACTTTTATTTCATCATAGTGCAGTTTTTTTGTATCGATGTTGACGGTTGTTCCTGATTTACATCCGCCAAAGAGATGTACTGTTCCCCCTTTGCGGACAAGTTCAAACATTTTTTCCCAGGTTTCGGGCAATCCTACACATTCAACTGCAACGTCGAGACCTCTTTCTCCTTCCGTAAAAGAACGGAATATTTTTTCGGGATGCCGGTATTTTTTTAGGTCAACTACTTCATCACAATGTGCAAATTCTTCTGCCATTTTGAGTTTAAGCGGGTTTCTTCCTGCTGCAATTACCTTGGCTCCTTTGAGCTTTGCAAGCCTTGCAAACATCAATCCTATAGGTCCGATGCCGTAAATACCGACTGTGTCGCCGGGCTGGATGTTTGTTCTTTCTATTCCATGTACAACATTTGCCAGAGGTTCTGCAAATGCTGCCTGTTCAAACCCTAAACCGGTTGGGATTTTTAACAGGTTTTTTTCAACAATTCTTTGGGGAACCGTAATGAATTCTGCATATGCACCATTTAACAGGTCAAGGTTTTCACATAAATTGTATTGCTTTTTCAAACAGAAAAAGCATTTTCCGCACGGTGCAGAATTGGCTGCTACAACCCGGTCTCCAGGTTTAAATCCGACTACATTTGCCCCTGCTTTTTCAACAATACCTGCAAACTCATGCCCGAATCCGGACGGAGTTCTCTTTATCAATACAGGGTGACCTCTTCTGTATGTTTTTACATCTGTACCGCAGGTAAGTGCAGCCTGAATTCTGACAAGCACTTCGCTGTCGTTAGGTTCTTTTACATCTACCTCTTCATATCTTATATCCTGAGGCGCATAGTATCTTATTGCTTTCATTTTCATTTAGTCTTTTGCAACCTTTATATAAGCTTTTAATGTTTTGTTGTCCATTGTATCCTGTATTGCATCACCGAGATTATCAAGCGAGTATACAGTAGAAAGATATTTTACTATCACCTTTTTCTTTCTTAAAAGTTTGTGAGCGAGTTCTAGATCCATTGGTGATGGTGAGTAGCTGCCCATAACTTTTAGTTCTCTATAGTAAATATCATTGTTGGTATATCCGGCTGTATCATTTGGTACGGATGAAAATACAAGAATTGTTCCTCCGTCTCTCACAGCTTTTAGTGCAAACTCAATTGCTTTATCAGAACCGGAGGTCATAAATATGATATCCGCTCCGTATCCGCATGTCATTTCTTTAACCGTAGCCGCTGTAGTGTCATTGTCTTCAAATTTAATTGAGGCATCAAAGTTTAAATTACTGGCAAGAGCAACTCTTTCCTCTATTAAATCACAACCTATAACATCACCTTTGAATGCTTTTATTGCCTGCCCCATCAAAAGACCAATAGAACCGAGTCCTATCACCAGAGATGTTGTACCGTCTTTTACTTCAGCTCTTTCTACCGCCCTTATACAGCATGCAAGCGGTTCCATAAATGATATTTCCATATCATCAAGATGTTTGGGTACCTTGAAAACTGTATTTTTGAGATGTTTGGGAGAGACGTAAATGTATTCGGCAAAACCTCCCGGTACGATGTTTGTTTCTTTAAATTGTCTGCACATTGAGTAGTTTTTATTTTCGCAGTATTCACATTTCATACAGGGAACATGATGCCCAAGAACTACTTTGTCTCCAATTTTGAACTTTGATAAAAAGCAGGGTCTGATGTCGACTATTTCGCCTACAACTTCGTGACCGAGAACTTTTTCTGTACCGTCATGAAGGAATTTTACTATGTCAGAACCGCATAATCCGCAGCCCAAAACTTTGACAATAGCACCTTCGTTGTTAAAATCACTCAATGCCGGCTGCGGCCTGTCTTGTATTGAAATTTTTTGATTTTCTGCAACAGCTGTTTTCATTGCATCTCCCCGTGTATAAATACTCTGTGTTCAAATTAATTAAATTCTATCACTAAATAATTCTTTGTGAATATAATAGTGATTATGAAGAAATTTTCTGAGTATAAAGAAGATATTTATAAGTGTTCAAGATGCGGACTCTGTCAGTCGGTTTGTCCCGTCTACAGAGCAACTCTGTCTGAATGTGCGGTATCAAAGGGTAAATTTAATATGCTGAATGGTGTATTAAATGGCGATTTGTCTTTTTCAAAACAATTGAAAAAATATCTTGATATGTGTACAGGATGTAATGCCTGCAAGAATTTTTGTCCAAGTGATATTGATGCCGGAAAAATATTTGTCGCAGCAAAATATGATTATTACAAAACTTGTAAATTGTCATTGATTGATAAAATTCTTAATTCTTATTTCTTTTTCAAAGCGATATTGCTTTTATCCGGAGTTTTTGTGTCTTTATACAGATTTTTTTGCGTTGATAAATTAGTAGCTGTTTTCGAAAAAATATTGTTACGATTGGGTAAGCCTGGAAAAATGCTTCTGCTGCTTCATTCTCAGGTGGGTGTAAAAATAAAAAAAAATGACTCATGCAACAAAATAGAAACAACTAAAACCGCATTGTATTTTTACGGCTGTTTTAATAAATATATTAATCCTCAGACACAAAGTGCAGTCAAAAAAATATTGAGAAATTGCGGTATAAAATTTTTGAAGAAAAACTTTGAATGCTGCGGAGTCAGTTATCTTGCGGATGGAAATATAGAAGAATTTAAAAAAATAGCCAATAAAAATTTGTCAGTAGCAGGCAATGATTTTGATTATATTTTGGCAGATTGTGCCTCTTGTATGGACACACTAAAGGTGTATTCCGATATTTTGGATAACGAGAAAGCAAAGAATTTCTCACAGAAAACGGTTTCCGTAATGGATTTGATTGGTGAAATGCAGTTTGTCAGCAGTAAAAAACTGAAAGTTGCTGTCCATGTGCCTTGCCATGAAGAGTTTGATCTTGCAGGGTTTGTAAAGAATATAAAAAATATCGAGTATATAGTGACAGATGATTTTGACGGATGTTGCGGTTTTTCCGGAACATTCTCTCTTAAGTATCCTGATGTTTCTGAGAAAATATCAAAATCAAAGGCTCTGAATTATATAAAATCAGGTGCAGATATAGTGTTGACAACTTGTCCGGCATGCATATTGGGTTTGGAGCAAGGTTTTATTGAAACGGGTATTTCAATTAAGAACAGACCCGCAGTAATGAATCTTTTTGTATTTCTTGCACAGTATTGTTCTCAAGAAAATATTTGATTACTTTCTGAGTTTTAGTGCAGCTACCCCTATTAAAGAAAGGAAGGATACTGCTGCACCGATAATCGGCCATGTATAGCTCGGCTTTTCTTCTGTAGTCAGATACTCATATGTTTTTGCTATATAAGGTCTTTGAGCATCAAAACAATAGCTTGCAATATCTCTTGTTACCGGAGTTGCACCTGTTGCATTTGCTGGGTATCCTGCATAAGGGATACGTGATGACGAAATACCGTTTACCATAGTTGAATTCACCTTACTTTACTACCTTATATATATAAAAACAATTTCATTCTTAGTATTGCTTTATTATCTGATTTATTGTTAAGTATTCTTAATATCTTATTTTTGCAAAATTGATTATAATAGAATATAATTATAAAAAACGGAGATTATATGGACAAAATGAATTTTAAAAAAGCATTTACCTTGGCAGAAACTCTGCTTACTATAATGATTATCGGTATACTTGTTGCACTTATGCTCAGGGCTATTAACAGAATAAATCCTGATAAGGATAAAGTTTTGTTTATAAAGGCATATCATGCAACCGAAGCAGCAATCGGCAATATAATTAATGATCCGACAAAATATGATCCGACATATTTAACTGACGATGAAATAGATTCTGCTGAAAGTGAAGGAACGGAATTAAATCTTGATTTTAGATTTAAACCTTATCCTGATGCAACTGCAAGTATTACAAATGCTAATGGTGAACAGCAGGAAATTAAGAACATTTCTCAGAGTCAAGCAGTATGCTATTTTCTTGCTGATCAGTTAAATACTGTAGGTGCTGTGAAATGTACTTCTAACGGTACTGAAGGTATTGATGGTGCAAACTTTAGATTGTCTAACGGAGTATGTTTCTATAATTGGTCAGGAGTTAAATCAAACGGTTCTGTTGATGGTGTAATTGACCCAACTTGTACATCAGCAAGTGAGGGATATGTTGTTAGAGTCTTTTATGACGGTAAAGTTACTGTGCCTGAAACAGCAACGGGACATAGCAATCAATCAAAAGCTTATGGATGGCTTCAAAATCAGACTGATGTAAAATAGTTATATATTGACTTTGGGAGGAGAAATGGTTAATAGAAAAATTGCAGATATAGGTGTATTCGGCGGTTCGGGCTTTTACAAGTTTTTAGATAATATTGAAGAAGTAAAGGTGGAAACCCCCTACGGTTCACCCTCTGACAGTGTTTTTGTCGGTGAAATCGGTATTCATAAAGTTGCTTTTATGCCTCGTCATGGCAGAAACCATACTATTCCGCCTCATTTAATTAATTACAGAGCAAATGTTTGGGCTATGAAGTCTATTGGCTGTACAAGAGTCATTTCGCCCTGTGCAGCAGGTAGCCTTCAAAAACATGTTGCTCCCGGTCATTTTGTTATATGTGATCAGTTTGTTGACTGGACAGACAGCAGAAAATCAACTTTTTATGACGGTGCAATTGTTACACACGTTAGTGCTGCAAATCCTTATTGCCCTGAAATGAGAAAAGTTGCAATTGAAACAGCAAAAGAACTAGGTATTACTGTACATGAAACAGGTACTGTTGTTGTAATAAACGGACCGAGATTTTCAACAAAAGCTGAATCAAAATTCTTTACTTCCCAGGGGTGGGAGGTTATTAATATGACACAGTTCCCTGAAGCATACTTAGTAAAAGAATTGGATATGTGTCCGTTGAATATTTCTTTGATTACCGATTATGATGCAGGGTTGGTCGGAGAAGTTCCTCCTGTGCAGCATGCGGAAGTTATTAAAGTATTTAATGACAACAATGAAAAACTTAAAGCTCTGCTGTTCAACTTGATAAAGAAACTGCCGGCTGACAGAAATGCTTGTGACTGTGAAAAAACACTTGCCGGTTCAAGAGTATAGATATTGAGGAGTAAAAAATGCAGATATCAGGATTTGTTTTTTACTTTTTTCAATTTTATTTTTGGGTCGTAATAGTAAGAATATTTTTGACCTGGATTCCTTCAATTGATTGGAGTTCTCCGTTTTTCAATGCACTTGCTATAGTGTCGGATGTGTTCTTAAATCCGTTCAGAAAAATAATACCTCCGATGGGAGGATTGGATTTTTCGCCGATTATAGCACTGATGGTATTGCAGTTTATTCAGGTTGCACTTGTGAAAATGCTCTTAATGCTAGGGTTGTAGTACATCTACATCAAAAGACGGATGTAAAAAAATGTTAATATAATCTAAAATTAAAAATGTAACATAGCAAAAAAAAATATGTTCGGGTTTAAAATAATATCGAGCTTTTATTATCTTGATATTGACTAAAGAGAGAACAGGAGATGTGTCGTGGTAGATAATCGCTCAGCAGGATTTTTTGGGATAGGTGGCAGCTTTAATTTTAAAAGCGGCGACATATCTGGTACTGCTGCAAAAACTCAAGACGACAGACAGAGCCCGGGTATGGAGTATTTTCAGCGGGGGGGATTCAGTGAAGACGGTCAGTATTTTAATGATTCTCACTTTGTTGACAGAAGTGCTCAGCTCAATGCTACTTTGAATTCTCTTGCTATGATGAATGTTGCAAATCTGCTTAATAAAAGTAAGCTCGAAAAAGCTAAAATTGAAGAAAAAATAGAAAAACAAAAAGATAAAGAAAAGGATAAAAAGAAGAAAAATTTGCTTGATGAAAGAATTCCGCTGTGGGAAGATTATCAAGATGAAAATGAAGACTTTTTCTACGTGGACTAAAAGCGGTATTGATAACATAAAATGCCATAATACTTTTATTTTTTCTTTTTTATTTTAATATTTAATATTATGTCCGTATTTATTGATAAAGCTAAAATAAAAATTCTTTCCGGGCGAGGCGGAAATGGTGCTGTTGCGTGGAGAAGAGAAAAATATGTGGATAAAGGCGGTCCTGCCGGCGGTGACGGCGGCAGAGGCGGTGATGTATATTTTATTGCCGATGAAAGCATGACTACATTGATGGATTTTAAGTATCAGTCAATATTTAAGGCAGAAAACGGCGAAAACGGCAGACCAAAATCCCAGCATGGCAGAGGCGGGAAAGATTTGTATATAAAAGTTCCGCTCGGAACGGTTGTTAAAGATCCTGAAAATGACAAAATTATTGCGGATTTAACTGAACCGGAAGCAACTGTTCTTGTTGCAAAAGGCGGCAGGGGCGGCAGAGGGAATGCGAGATTTGCTACGGCACAAAAAAGAGCTCCGCAATTTTGTGAACCGGGTGAACCTGGTATTGAAAGAGAGCTTGAGCTGGAGCTGAAGCTCATTGCAGATGTTGGTCTGCTTGGAATGCCAAATGCGGGCAAATCCACCTTGATAAGTGTAATTAGTTCTGCCAAACCCAAAATAGCTGATTATCCTTTCACTACACTGGTGCCGCATCTGGGTGTGGTCAAGAAACCATCGGGTGACGGATTTGTCGTTGCTGATATTCCGGGTCTTATCGAAGGTGCCAGTGAAGGTATAGGACTCGGTCATGAATTTTTACGACATGTAGAAAGATGCAGATTCTTGATTCATGTGGTTGATATATCTCAGGAAGATCCTGTGGGTAATTATCAAAAGATTAACGATGAATTGAAAAAGCATTCACAGAGATTAGCCGGTCTTTATCAGATAATTGCATTGAATAAAATTGATTCTGTATTTGAAGAACAGCAGCAAGAATTTTTGAAAAAGTTTAAAGAATTTTCAGATGATGTGTTTTTGATTTCAGCTGCGACAAAAGAAAATATAAAACCATTTTGGGACTTTGTTATGCAAAAGGTTGATGAGATACCAAAACCTGAGTTCAAGATTGATATTGATGAGGATTTTGCGGCATTTGACAATGATGACAGTTCCTATTCAGTGTATAAGGTTGATAAAAATACTTTTGTAGTTGAGGGCGGAAAGCTTATAAGACTGGCTAATGTTACAGATACAAGAAACCTTGATCAGCTTTACAGATTTCAAAATATCCTCGCTGCTATGAATGTGTATGAGGCATTAAAACAGTCCGGCATAAAAGACGGAGATGTTGTAAAAATAGGGCATATACAATTTGATTATTATGACTAAATGTTATCCCGCATTTGCAAGCTGCTTTTGCGATGTGATAAGTTTGTGCATGATTTTTTTTGCAGTATCAAGCTGCGGATCCCTGTTTTTTAGAAAATCATATTCCGTATAATCTACTTCATAGTCAGGAGTTATACCCTTTTGATTTATATCATATCCTTTGGGTGTCAAGTATTTTGCAATTGTCAAATTCATTCCCGTTTGGTTGGGCATCGGGTATATTTTTTGTATCATTCCTTTCCCGAATGTTTTTTTGCCGACAAGAATTGCTTTTCTGTTATCTTTTAATGCTCCGCTAAGTATTTCTGAAGCACTGGCTGTTCCTTCATCAATCAGAATTACTACGGGTTTGTTAATTGCGTATGGTTTTGTTTGCGCATCTATGTCTGATTTCTGTTTTTCTCTGTCAACTACGCTCACTATATGACCCTGTGTCAAAAACATGTCTGCTATAACTACGGCATTTGGCATAAGACCGCCGGTGTTGCCTCTCAGGTCAAGAATCAATCCCTGGCAGTTTTTTGTTTTGTCCAGTGCTTCTACAAATTCTGTAGTCATATCTGAGCTTAAAAAACTTACTATCTGAATATATCCGATATTTTTGTCAATTATATCGGCTTTTATATTTCTGATTTTTATTTCATCTCTTGCGATTGTTTTATACAATTTTTGTTTTTTTCTGAGCAGTTCCAGTTTGACAGTTGTTCCTATTTCTCCTCTGATTAAGGAGGCAACGTCGCTGATTGTTTTTCCGCTGACATCGGTTTTGTCAACTTTGAGAATTATGTCGCCGGGTTTTATCTCTGCTTTTTGGGACGGTGTTCCTTCTACAACACTGATTATAATAATTTTTCCGTCTATGGACATAATATTTACACCGATACCGACAATTTTTGCATCAATATTGGTATTTTGTTCGGCATATTCTTCTTCGCTTAAAAATTTTGAATACGGGTCATTAAGACTTGCCAGCATACTGTTTATTGCCACGTAGGCGTCATCTTTGGTTTTTATGTGGTCTACGTAGTGTTTGTTCCATCTATACCAGTCCTGACCGTTCATTGTTGGGTCATAGTATTTTGTTTTTATTATTCTCCAGGATTTTAGAAAAAGCCTTTTGGGGTTTGTTGTTTGTTTGTTTATCAGATATTCATTGTCATAGTCAGGACTTTTGAGGGTACTTTCCGTACCGGAAAGTAAGATATAAAGCCCGAAGCTTATTGCACAAATTATTAAAATATAGAGTAATTTTTTTAGCATTTCAAAACCTTTAAAAAAAGTTTATTTCCGTTTTTTATGTTGTACAATAACCTTTTATATTATACTTGCTGATTATTTTCCAAAAGGCAAAAGACGATAACCTCCGCCGTAAATTGTTTCTATATACTCTTTTCCGTCAGCAATTTTTTTGAGTTTTGTTCTCAGGTGTCTTATGTGAACACGAATTGTCTCAACATCGTCATTAGGCGAATATCCCCATATATCCTGAAGGATTTTTGAAGACGGTACCATACAATCGTGATTTTGTACAAGAAGATTCAATATGTCGTATTCTATCGGGGTTAGTTTTGTCGTTTTATCAAGGATTTTTACTGAATAAATTTCCGGCAGCAATGTAATATTGCCCACCGTCAAAATTTCTTTTGTTGCGAGAGACTCCGGTATGGCATTTATTCTTTTCAAAAGAGCTCTGACACGCACTTTTAGTTCTTCCATCTCAAACGGTTTTACCAGATAATCATCAACGCCTATATCAAAACCTTTGACTTTGTCTTCAAGTTCTCCCATCGCCGTGAGCATAAGAATAGGAATATCTTTTGTTGTGTCATTTTCCCTGACTCTTTTTGCAACGGTATACCCGTCGACATCCGGCATCATTACATCAAGAATAATTAAATCGGGAAGTTCCTGTTTTGCAAGTGTAAATCCCTGTATACCGTCATATGCAGTGATTACATCATATCCAAAAAGCTCTAAGTTTGTTTTTATAAGCTCATTGATTGCTTCATCGTCATCAACAACGAGAATTTTACTCATATTTTCCTCATAAAATTTCAATTGTTTGCAGGTTCTATCTATCTGTATAATAAACAAAAATCTGAATATAATCTATTATATTTAGAAAGTTTAAGATATTTGTATGAAAAATATCAAAAATTAATTTTTTTAAATTTTTATAGTAATATATTTTTAATTGTAAAATATACACATGTAGTAAAGGAGATAAATGAATTGACTAAATCATTGACAGCTATGAATACGTACCATGTTGATACAAATGCAAAATATCTTGGTCAGCATGTTTTGGCTGAATTTTTTGAATGTGATCCGAATATTTTAAACAATGCTCAAAAAGTTGAAAGCCTTATGATTGATGCGGCGCTTGAATGCGGAGCAACAATTGTACAAAAATGTTTTCATATGTTTAGTCCGCACGGAGTCAGCGGTGTAGTCATTATTTCAGAAAGCCATCTGGCTATTCATACCTGGCCGGAGCTTGGTTATGCAGCTGTAGATTTGTTCACTTGCGGCGACAAGTGTGACCCAAAAGTTGCTTATGAATTTTTGAAAAAGGCTTTTCATTCTACAAAAGCATCTTTTTCTGAGCTTAAGAGAGGAAAGATTGACTCTGCTTCTCATGTATCGGAAACACCGTTTGAAATCGCAAGTCAGTTTTAGTTTTAATATTTTTTACAGAAAAGAGCCCCATTATTATGGTGCTCTTTTTTTTCTAAAATTATTTTGTCATTAGATTCTTCGGCTATCGCCTCAGAATGACATGGAATCGTCATCCTGAGGATGAAATCCGAAGGATCTATAGTTTTAAGAACCATTACCCGGACAATACTCCCCATCCCGACCTTCCCCAAGTAGGGGAAGGAGTTTGCGACATACCTAGTCAAACATATTATCTGCTCTATATCCGCTTAAAACTCGATTAAGTTCCCTCCCCAACTCGGGGAGGGTTAGGGTGGGGAACAATTTATAATAAGAGGGTAGGTTAGGCATAGCGGATTTTGGCGGGCACAAAGCTGCCCATGCGAACGAAAACCACGCTTTTCGTGAGCGCCAATAATCCAAGACAATTGCCCAACAAATACCGGTTTAATGTGTTATTAAATATTTGGCAAGATTCTTCGCTGCGCTCAGAATGACGGTTTGGCTAAAGTCACAAAATGACGGATTTCTGTCATTCTGATGCTTCCGGAGTGTTTCGCAGTAAGGATAGAGCTGTGTTCAGAATCTTACCAATCTGATGTGTTATCACCTATCCGGCAAGATCCTGAAACAAGTTCAGGATGACAATATGTGTGACATCGTAAGAAAGAGAAAGAGTAGGTTGGGCATACTTGCCCAACAGATACATGAGGGTAGAACCCGAAGGATCTATAGTTTATATATTAATAAGTTCAGGTTGTTTTTTTATTTGTAAAAATAACTTTGAATTTTCTTCGAATTTTTGAGGATTGCTGCTTGTTATGTATTCAGTATTCCCTTTGCCTTTGATATTTAAAAGGTTATGCTGTTTTAAGTCTTCTTTTATGTAATTTGCAAAAATAGTTGAAGGGTTTATAAATAAATCTTTTGGCGCATATTTCTGCAGTTTGTCAAGCAAGTATGGATAGTGCGTGCACCCGAGAATAATTTTTTGCGGATTAAAATCGAGTACATTGCCAAGGTACGCCATTATTGCTTCTTTTTCATCGTAATCACGTAATTTGTGTTCAACTATCGGAACCCATAGCGGGCAGGCTTGCTCAAATACCTGAATATTTTTATTATATTTGTGAAATTCTTGAGTATATTTTTGGGAATTTACTGTTGCATTTGTCGCCATTACCGCAACCTTTTCAAGGTTTTTGTCCAGTGATAGGCTTTTGGCAACTATTTGGATTATCGGATATATTTTGAAATCATATTTGTCTTTGAATGTGTCATAAACCGTTGCTGATGTAGTGTTACAAGCCATTACCACGGCTTTTACCCGCTTTTCTTGAAAAAAATCAAAGATTTTTTTTGCAATTGAAATAAGTTCATCTTTGGTTTTTTCACCGTAAGGCAGATTTTTTGTGTCGCCAAAGTAGATATATTTTTCATTTGGGCATAGCTCAATAAGCTGCTTCAAAACAGTGAGCCCGCCTACTCCGGAGTCCATTACCCCTATCGGTTTTATGTTTTTATGTTCTTCTTCCATTTTAATTTTTATCCAAATATTTAAATATTCCTTTTGCTATAGCCTCGGCTGTTTTTTGTTTTCTTTGAGTCGTCATCAATTCTTTTCTTTCTTCAGGGTTTGAAATAAATCCTGTTTCAACAAGAATTGACGGACATTTTGTGTGATTAATAACATAAAATTTTGACTTAAACAATCCTCTGTCTTTTGAATCAATAGCAGAGGCAAATTCTTTGTGTACAATTTGTGCAAATTCATATGACTGCGGGGTGTAATAGTGTGTTTCCAAGCCGTTGCCTTCAGGTGTTACACTTGAATTTACGTGTACGCTGACAAAAAGATCACCGTCATTTTTATCCGTTATTTCAACTCTTTCCTGTAATGAGACGTATGTGTCATTACATCTTGTCATAACAACATTGTAGCCTTTTTTCTCTAAAATCTTCTCCAATCTTTTTGCAATATCAAGTGTAATGTCTTTTTCGTATATATTTTCTCTTGTTGCACCTACATCTGACCCGCCGTGTCCCGCATCGACAATTATCGTTCTTACATTAGGATTTTTCTTTATAAATGCCGGGATTGGTTTTGCTGTTTTGATTTCAGTTTCTTTGGGCGTTGTAAGTGTAAGGCGCAGTTGCTTGTTGTCAAAGCTCTCTTTGTAGTCAACAACTGTATTTTTCTTTATAGGTATAATGACTTTTATACCGGAATAGGGCAGTTTGTCTGTTCTTAGTTTGGATAGTACCTCGGAGTTCAGATTTTTTCTGTATGCTGCGTGATCAAATCCGGATGAATTATATAAATTTATCTCAACTTTGTCATCGAATTTTTTTATTGAGTGAATAACAGGTTCTGTAAACAAAAACTGCAAAACATCGGTTGTATCATTTATTTTTTTTGCGCTGTAAGTGTATATTGCTGCTGTTTTGTCATAGAGCTTCATACCGAGGATCCTGTCTTCATGCGCAAGGAATATACTCTGCCTGTCATAAGAGTAAATTGGTCTGAACTTGTCAGGATTGCCTCCTGTTACAACAATACGTGCCTTTGTCGGTTCATTCTGTCCGATTTTTATTGTTTCATTTTCAGAGAGTACGTATTCTTTGTTTCTTATTTCGGGAGAAACATATGTGTTAGGCATATCAAAGACGAGCCTTGACGGGTTTGAGAGTGTAAAAGCTTTTTCAATTGCAATCTCTCCGATGCCCCGGATGAGAGCGTTTCCTCTCTTTACGTCAATTCTGTGAGCACAAAATCTCGATTTTAGTTTGTCGGCTCTTTTATTGTTTATATTTATCTGTGAGTTGTCTTTTTTTACAAGTTCACCTTTTGAATTGAATGCCTTTTGAATTTCTATAGCTTCTGGAGTCCTTACCAGATCAGGATTTTGTGCTGTTTGAGGCTTGACTTCTTCTTCAAATGTTGTATATTCGTAATAATTTTCTGTGGATGATTCATCATCATATACATTTGAGAAAAAGTTTTGTGAGTACAGGTTCTTGTTGTACGAAATTATTATATTGTTGTCTATGCGGTATATTTTTAGTTTGTTTATGTTGAACTTTTTGTTGTATGTAATTACCATCCTTACAACATTTGGATTTGTTGTAAATTGTGACAATTTTACCTGCTTAATTGCACTGTTTTTAAAGTCCCAGCTGCTGTTTGGGCGAGTCAGAATGGCATTGTCTATATCAATGGAAATTCTGTCAGGGTTTGACAGTTTCATTGACTTTAAATTTATGTACTGAACTTTGTTTACGGAAGCAAGAAAAATCACATTATCCGAGTTGTCGAAATGTATGGAATTTATCTTTAATGCTTCTTCGGCGTATACTGTACTAAATAAAGCTGTTATAAATATGAAAAATATTAGCCATAATTTTTTTATCATAACTATATTTTACAATAAAACGATATTATGACTAATCATTTACATTAGTTAATCGACTATATTCCGTTGTGCAAATCAGGCTGTTTAAACTGTAGTTTTTTCTTCAAGTTTTTCCAGATATTTCACAGCATAACATCCGGCAACTGCTCCGTCTGCAGCAGCTGTAATAACCTGCCTGAGCGGGGTTGTCCTGACATCTCCTGCCGCAAAAACTCCTGGTACTGATGTCTGCATCGTCTCATCCGTTACAATAAATCCGGCTTCATTTTGCTCGACCTGTGCGTTTATGTAATTAATATTCGGAGAAAATCCTATATAAGGAAATACCCCGTCGACTTTCAAGTTTGAAGCTTCATTTGTTTTGACATTTTTGATTACGAGATTTTCAACACACTCATTACCCTGAATTTCAACCGGTATTGTGTCATATATGAACTCTACTTTATCATTTTCAAAGGCTCTTTGTTGTGCAATTTTATCTGCTCTCAAGGAATCTCTTCTGTGGATTATGTATACTTTTTTGGCAAATTTTGTCAGGTAGCATCCTTCTTCAACTGCTGCGTTTCCTCCGCCTACTACGGCAACTGTTTTGTCTTTGTAAAATGCCCCGTCACAGACAGCACAGTAGCTCACTCCTTTCCCTGTAAGTTCTTTTTCTCTCTGTATGCCGAGCTTTTTTGCCTGTGCGCCTGTTGCAATTATTACTGTTTTTGCTTCAAAAATAATCTCTTTTGTTTCAATAATTTTGGGTGAAGAAATGAGGTTAATTTGTTCAATTTCCTGCATCGGGTATTTGTCTATATCAAACATTCCGGCATGTTCTTCAAATTTTTCCATCATGTCGTATCCGTCAATTCTTCCGAATCCGGGATAGTTCTCAAGTTCGAGATAATTTGACGGCTGTCCGCCAAGCATTGAAATATCAATTATTGCGGTTTTTGCCGCGCCCCTTGCTGTATATATGGCGGCAGAAATTCCTGCAGGTCCCCCTCCTAAAATAACAACATCATATTGCAGTTTGTTTTTTTCTCTCATAGTCTTCTCTCATTTTGCTTTTATTGTCCGCTCATAAAGATCGATTGTGCAGAGTTCCCATACATTTTTTCGGCTGTAATTTTGTATTCAACTATATCTTCGCTGATTTTTTCGCCGTATTTGTATTTTTCAATTATTATTTTATCAGTTCCAGAAAAATTTTCACCATTCAGTGTCAAATCGGGCATCTCTGTCATCTTTGCATTTTTTCCTTTGGTGATATGTGTGAATTTGATTCTGTTTCCTTGAACATCCTCAACAGTTACGGATGCCTGTGCACCCGAAATCGGATTTGATAATGTTATGACGTCACCTTCTTTTGATAAGTTCCAATAATCTGTTGTTACTTCATTAAAAATTTTCGGATTGTTGCTGTATGTCATTACAGACGTAATTTTCCAGCTTCCAAAAAATCCTTTCGGAACCTGATCTGATAATGAAATTCCTGTTTTTAGCATCATTGCTTGTGCAATATTCAAATTTGCACAGCTGCTTAGAACTATTACAAAAATTAATGTTATTATTCTTTTCATGATTTATTTATAATGACAGCACCGAATTTATCAATAATCTTTTATTTATGTTATTCTTTTCGTATGGAAAAGATATTTACATTCACCGCAGACAATTTGGATGATACAAATTTTATTGCTTTAGAATTTGCAAAGGCAGTAGAAAAGTCAGGCGCTTTTGTATGTCTTTACGGAGATATCGGAGCGGGAAAAACTGCGTTTACAAAACTTGTTGCATCTCATCTGGACGTAAAAGAAAAGGTAACAAGTCCGAGTTTTGTGATAATCAATGAGTACCTTTCGGGGAAACTTCCGATATATCATTTTGATTTGTATCGTCTTGAAAATGAAGGTGTAAAAACGATTATAGATGAATTGACAGAATATTCACGCCCCAATGTGCTTACATTTGTTGAGTGGGCTGAGTTTTCTGATTTTGAGCTTCCGTTCAATCGTATAAAAATCAGAATAGAGTACATTGATGATACGAAAAGAAAATTTGATTTTTATGCGGTTGGCGATGAGTACAAAAAACTTTTGGAAGGAATAAAACATTGAATATACTGACTTTTGATACAAGTCTTGATAAGACCTATGTGACTTTGTCTTGTTCAGGAGAATTGCTGGAATGTGATGTTATTGAAAATCACAATGAAAAGTATCACTCCGCTTTTTTGATTCCTGCAATTGTATCAATTTTGAAAAAGCACAATATGACAATGAAAAATATTGATGCTATCGGGACAAATATCGGACCGGGCAGCTTTACCGGTATTCGTGCTTGTGTGACGGTTGCAAGAGTTATGGCGCAGCAGCTTTGCATTCCTCTTGTCGGTATAAGTTCTCTTGAAATTTTGTCAAAGATTAACAAATCAGAAAAAAATACTGTTTTGGTTCTTGATGCAAGAAAAAATCAGTTTTATACAGCAGTTTATTCAAATTCCGGAGACTGTCTGAAACAGCCTGCTCTTACTTCTGCTGAGGATGTTTTGACTTTGGATTTTACTGATGCAGCGGTAATTTCTGATTCTGCTTCAGCACTTTATTTAAAAGAACATGGAATTAACTCGAAAGTCTATTCTGAATTAAATGAAAATCTCGGGGTGTTTTTGAACAACATAGTTGAAGACAGACTTCAAAAAGCAAATGACGGCGACTATTTGTGGGGTAAACTCAAACCATTATATTTGCAAGCCCCTCCGGTGACTATATCTGCAAAATCAAAAGTCCGTTAATCTAAGTTAAATATATGATTTCAAAATCTCCATATTATTATTTAATGTTTAATAATAACATGTATATTGGAGATTAGATTAGTATGGATATTACCTCTTTAGTGGGCATCTTTTTCGGGATTGTGTGTATCCTGATAGGTCAGGCAATGGA
>CALVEJ010000011.1 GCA_944326535.1 Candidatus Gastranaerophilales bacterium
ATTTTTTTTGTTTGATGATATAATAATTATTGACATGAGAAATAATTCACTTAGTATCAGCACACAGAACAAATTAATTTTGCTCGGTCTTGTTATCAGTACTGTTTTGATAGTAGGACTTGCTGTTTTTGCGATTACTAATATTCAGCAAAAAATTTCCGAGGTCTACGGCGGTTTCGGTGAAATTTTAACAAAAACACTTGCAATAGAAAGTGTTGAGATTACCAAAGATGTTCAGGAATTTGAAAAATTTTCCGCCCTTCAAGACCATACAAAATCAATCATGGACAGCAACAATGAAATTGCTTTTATTGAGTTTCAAAATGATAAAAATGAAGTAATTTATTCCAGCAAAAAAGACTTTCCAGAACGAGCCAAACAGGCGGTTATTACAAGTTCCTCTCAAATGCTGGTTGACAATGAAGGAATAAAAACGAATATCGGCAAAGTAATTGTCGGTATGTCAGGCGGTGCAACAAAAGATATTTCTCATGCGACAAGGAACTCCATGCTCGTTGTCTTTACCGTTGCATGGCTTGTTTTTACCTTTGTTATTTTAATAAATACAATTTTAATAACAAGAGAGTTATCCATACTTCATCATGGCGTAAAAAAGATTTCAACGGGTGCATTCGGTTATGTTCTCGATGACAAAAATACTTCAGGTGAAATAAAAGACCTTATTCAGGCATTTAATGATATGTCTCAGCGTCTTCACCAGTATGAAGAGCAAAATATTGACCAGCTTACTTTGGAAAGAAACAAATTTGAAGCTGTGTTGATGAGCATTGTGAACGGTGTTGTTGTTTGCGACAACTATGACAATGTTGTTCTCGTAAACAATGCCGCAAAAAAAATGCTCGAAGTTGAAGACGAACAAATTTTGAATACAAAAATTCAAACGTATTGCGACACCGACGGGGAACTTTGTTTCAAAGATAAAATTGAACAGTTCAAAGATACTCCGCTTGATATTATGGAGAACAAACCGCTCGAGTTTAATATTGAAATTGACGGCAGGGTTATAAAATCAATTATTTCTCCAATGTTTACAACCAGTCAGGAGTATGTTGGTTACGTTATTGTCCTGATTGATGTAACAAAAGAAGTCGAAATAGACAAGATGAAAAGCAATTTTATCTCCAATGTCAGCCACGAACTTCGTACGCCTGTTACTGTTTTGAGGACATATATTGATACTCTGTATAACCATTCAAAAGATTTTGATGAAAAAACAAATCAGGAATTTTTTGAAATTATTAACAAAGAAGCTGCCAGACTTCAAAAGATGGTTAACGACATTCTTGATTTTTCAAGACTGGAGGCGGGAAATCTTAATGTAGAAAAAGAAATGACAAATATTGTTCCGGTGATAGAACAGCAGATTAAATCAATGCAGGTTCTCGCTGAAGAAAAAAATGTTACATTTTCTTTGATTAAAGAGCCGAATCTTCCGGAGCTTCCGATAAATGTTGATAGTATTGAAAGAGCTTTGAACAATTTGCTTTCAAATGCTATAAAATATTCTCCTGAAAATGGCAGAATAAAAGTCAGAGCAGAGCTTGCCCGTGACCCGAATTATGTTGAAGTTTCTGTTGAAGATCAAGGATGCGGTATACCTGAAGAACATCAGAAAAAGATTTTTGAAAGATTTTATCGTGTTGAAAATGACACACATACGGTCAAGGGCACCGGTCTTGGTCTGCATCTTGTAAAAATTACTATAGAAAAACATCATCAGGGAGAAGTTTTTGTAAAAAGCAAACCGGGTGAAGGCTCTACATTTGGATTTAGACTTCCTATTAATCCCTCGGAAGAAACAGAAGAAGAAAAAGAAGAAAATTAAAAAATTTTAATAGCAAAAAATATTTTGTTTGTTTTTTATCTGTATAAGAAATAGGAGGGTATATGTTAGTTGAAAAATTGCAAAAAGAGGACAACCGACAGTTTTTTAGAGTCGTTCCTAACAGTCCGGTTTATCAAAAGAAACTTTCAAAACGGGCATACATTGTAAGTGTTCCCGAGAAAAATGCAGATGAATTCAAAACAACTATTGAAAAAGTTCCGTTGTATAATCCCAGAGTGTATCAAAATCATATCGAAAAGCCAAAACAGTTGAAAGTTCTTTGTGCCTCTTTATTTGGTTTGATGACTGCTAATCTAGGCTTTGCAATTAGCTTGTTGTTAAATTTGAAAAAACCTTTAATTGCTGCTGTAACCGCCTTGTGTGCTGTTTCGGGTGCCGTATGGGGTTCGAAAATGTTTTCGGTTCCAAATGAAATAATGCGAAAATTGAATACTCTTGGATTAAAAAACGAGAGTACCGAAAAAATTAAATAAAAATAAAAAACCGGATTTATATCCGGTTTTTTAATAGTTTTCACATTTTTCAAAGAAAAATCCCTGCGGATGTCTGCAAAACGGACAAATCTCAGGCGCTGTTTCACCTTCAAATGTATATCCGCATTTTGCGCACTCCCAGGTAATTTGATGTTCCTTTTGAAAAAGTCTCGATTTTCTCAGCTGCTCTATGAGTTTGTTGTATCTTGTCATGTGCATTTTTTCGATATTTCGTATGGTTTCAAAAAGACATGCAATTTTTTCAAAACCTTCTTCCTTTGCCTCTTTTGCAAAGCGTGCATACATGTCTTCCCATTCATAGTTTTCGGTACTTGCTGCAGTTTCAAGATTTTTTATGGTCTCAGGAAGATTGCCGTTATATAAAAGCTTCAGCCAAATTTTTGCGTGTTCTTTTTCATTGTTGGCTGTTTCTTCAAATATACGTGCTATTTGTTCGTAGCCTTCTTTTTTTGCTTGCTGTGCAAAGAAGGTGTAGTTGTTTCTTGCTTTTGATTCTCCGCAGTAGGCGTCTTGTAAGTTTCTTTCAGTCTTTGTGCCAGCCAGCTCCTTTGTGACGAAAGCTGTGAAATCTTCATTTGTGTCTCCTTCAAAACTCATGTTGTTTGCTCCTCTTTTTTTACAGATATATTGAAACATATATCATGGGAATCGCTGTTATACAGATGGGTTAGCCGGTATGTTTATTTTAAATTGTTAAGTTTTGTAAATCGTCAAAAATAGCGCTGTATCTCAATTGTGGCATGCTTTTTCATGTTTTTTTTCTCCAAAAAGGCAATTTTAAAAAAGAAATATTTTTTATATATATACAGGACGAGGAATCAATAAGACTGAAAAGTCTTAGACATTTTTAGAGGAATTTATAAGATAAGGGGATAAAGAACTATGGGACTCGGAATTAGCGGATACGGTAATATGTACAATTGGCAATACAGCCCGTTTGGTGCTGCTGGATATGTTAGTCCTTCTATTTCTTATCCGGTTGACTCACTCGGTGCACTGAATGATGTTATGTTGTTCAATAACAATGCAGGTGTTGACAGATTGGTTGTAGATTCAACAATGTTGTATAACACTACAATGCCGATGTTGAACCAGTTTATGGCAAATATGGGTCAATACTGGCAGCAAATGATGCTTAACATGTCAAATGGTTCATCTAGTTTTAATGTAGGAACAGTTCAAGGACACAATCCTTTTAAACTTGAACACCGTACGGGTGATGCAGATGGCGCTTCTGATTCAGGAAAAATAAAAGAAGGTGAGATCCTTTCTACTCTCGAAAAAATGGGCAGAGGCGATGCTGTTTCAGATGTTATGAATAAGGAAATAGATATTGATGGTGAAAAAACTACGTTGCTCAAGAGATTGATGGAACTTGTAAGCGAATATAGAAATAATCCTGATGCAAGATTGAGCGAAGAAAACTACAAAAAAATCTGGGAAATTGTTGATAGATATCAAAAAAATGGTGATCTTTCAGCAGAAGATTTGAAAACATTGATGGCTATAGTAAAAGATCCGGGCTCAACAACACACAATGCAGATACGGATACTACTAGAGAAAGAACTACAGTTGTTACTCCAGAGCAAATAGAAGCAGTTGTTACTGACTTTAAAGATGCAATAATCGGAGCAGGTACAAATACAAAGAAACTTGGAAATGCAGTAGAGGCTGTAAATAAAGATAACATTCTTGAAGTTATGGAAGAATATAGAAAATATGTTCGTGCACACAAACCTTCGGAAAAAGAAAATCTTATTGAAGCAATTCTTGATGACTGCAGACTATGGGGCGGCGGAGATACAAATGCTTGGAATACTATATTTGATGGTCCGGTTATGAATAAGATTTTAAGAGGTAAATGGTTTGCAAAACAAGGTGATGATGCAAAACCAAGACTCGAACTTATTCAAGAGGCGTTAATCGCCAGAGCAAATGAAATTATCAAAAACTATGGCGAAGAATACGGTATAACAAAAGAAGATGTAAAAGCATTTACATTGCCGACAGAAGAATCATACGGCTATTTTGATGAAAAACGTGATGATGAGGCAATACTTAAATCATTTAATACTTTCATAGAAAAACTTCAAGCAGCAGAAAATGCAGTCTATGGAGACAATGAATAATATAAAAATAAATAATTTATTCCTCGGTTTATAATAGGTATGGTAGGTTTTAGGGCACATAATGTGCCCTTTATTTTTTTGTCATAATTTTGCAAAAAATTTTTAATTTTGTATGATTAAAGAATGAATTATATCTGGTTTTTTATAATCCTTCTTTCTGTTATTGCTGCAGCATATACAGGCAGAATAAATGAAACTGTTAATGCAATATGGACGGGTGCTCAAAGCGCTGTGGAAATTGCACTTTATCTGGCGGGGATAATGGCGTTCTGGCTCGGCATTATGAAAATTGCGCAAAAGTCGGGTCTTGTTGCTTTTATAGCAAAACTTGTTACTCCTTTTGCGAGACTGCTGTTTCCTGATTTAAAAAAGGACAGTCCTGCGATAGGTGATATAGCAATGAATTTTAGCGCCAATGCTTTTGGGCTTTCCAATGCAGCTACTCCTATAGGAATAAAGGCAATGGAGGAGCTGCAAAAGCTTAATAAGGATAAAAATTCCGCTTCAAACGATATGTGTACTCTTCTTGCGATGAATACGGCGGGGTTTCAGCTCGTTCCGGCTACGGTTATAGCTGTTCTTGCTGCATGCGGTGCAAAAAATCCGTCTGAAATTGTTTTGCCCACACTGCTTGTCACTTCATTTTCTTTTGTTTTTGCGATTGTAATTGTAAAAGTGTTGGAGAAATTTTCAAAACCTCAGATTGCTTCTTCTCTGAAGGAGGACTCTGATGATTAAAACAATTATAGATTGTATATCAAGCTGGCTGATTCCGTTTATTATAATAGTTTCACTGTTTTGCGGTATTGTGAAAAAAGTTCCCGTATATGAAACTTTTATAGACGGGGCAAAAGACGGATTAAAGGTATCCGTAAATATTCTCCCTTACCTGATTGCAATAATTATAGCAGTATCAATGCTTCGTGCATCCGGTGCGATTGAGCTTGCCCAGCAGGCTTTTGGAAGCTTTTTGGCAATGTTTAATATTCCTGTTGATGTCTTACCTGTTATGATTGTTCGTTCTTTATCAGGCAGTGCGGTTTTGGGAATGTTTTCGGATATTGCAAATCAGTTCGGTCCGGATTCTTTTGTCACAAAGCTTACGGCGGTAATGGTGGGAAGCTCGGAAACAACTTTTTATGTTCTGGCTGTATATTTTGGTTCGGTCGGTGTAAAAAAGTTCAGGCATGCCCTTCTTGCCGGTATTCTTGCCGATGTTGCAGGAATAATAGCGGCAGTTGCAGTTGCAAACTGGTTGTTTTTGTAATGTATAATATTGTAGAGGTTAAAAATGTTTAAGAAAATTATTTTGTGCTTGATAATGTTTTCTACTCTCTTTTTATGCGGCTGCGGAGCAAAAAAAGAAAACTCTGATCAGCTTTCTGAAATCAAAAAGAGAGGCGAGCTTATAGTAGGTGTAAAATATGACTCAAAACCTTTTGGATATATAGAAAACGGTAAGCTGCAAGGGTATGACATTGATATTGCCCATCTTCTTGCCAAAAGAATTCTCGGGAATGAAAATCTTGTAAGATTTGTAGAAGTTACTCCTTCAAACAGAATATCCAAACTCAATTCCGGTGAAGTTGATATGCTTGTTGCAACAATGACTGTTACTCCGTCACGTCAAGAAGTTGTTGATTTTTCTGTCCCGTATTTTTATGCCGGACAGGCTGTTATGATTAGACGGGGAACTTCAATCAAAACAATCGGGGATTTGAACGGAAGGAGAGTTGTAATAGTTCTGGGTACAACAGGAGAAACCAGTCTCAGATATTTTGCTCCGGAGGTTATTTTACAGGGCTATAGGTCATATAAAGAAGCATTTGCCGGCATGCTTAATAACAGAGCGGAGGCAATGTCTGCTGATGATGCAATTCTTGCCGGTTTTGTGATGGATCATCCTGAGTTTATGATTCTTCCTCAGCGTTATACGCAGGAGGGATACGGCGTAGCATTCAGAAAAGATGCGGCGGCTGCATCTCTTAGATACGAAGTAAATAATGCTATTGGTGAGCTCAGAAAAAAAGGACATTTAAATTACCTGAAGTCTCTCTGGCTTCCTCAATCGAGTGACAATTTTAAAAAATAATAAAAATTTAAACAGGGCTTGTTATATAACCCGTAATTGCACTATAGGCAGCAGTAGCCGGAGAACACAGGTAAATAAATCCTTTTGTATTGCCCATTCTGCCTTGAAAGTTTCTGTTCTGGGTAGCAAGACAGATCTCTCCGTCTCCCAGTATTCCTGCATGAACACCAACGCAAGGACCGCATCCGGGTGCAAGAATTGATGCCCCTGCATCTACAAGTGTTGATAAAATTCCTTCCTCAATTGCCTGTTTGTAAACAGTTTTTGATGCAGGTACAACAATAAGTCTTACATCTTGATTTACCTGTTTGTTTTTCAATATATTTGCCGCAATTCTCAAATCTTCTATACGTCCGTTTGTACATGTCCCAATGAATACCTGATTGATTTTTATGTCTTTCAGCGCTTTTGCCGGCTTTGTGTTGTCCACTGTATGCGGGCAGGAAACCATCGGCTCAAGTTTTGATGCATCAATTTCTATTGTCCTTTCATAAACAGCATCATTATCAGGTTTTATTTCAACAAATTTTTCTTCTCTGCCCTGTTGTTTCAAATATTCTTTTGTCTTTTTGTCCGTGCAGAACAGTCCTGCTTTTGCACCTGCTTCAACAGCCATATTTGCAATGGTAAATCTGTCTGACATTGTCATATTTTCAATTGTCGAACCATGAAATTCCAATGCTTTGTATGTTGCTCCGTCAGCACCAATCATGCCTATGAGATAAAGAATCAGATCTTTTGCGTAAACACCCTGCGGAAAATCTCCGTTAACCACAATTTTGTATGTTTGAGGGACTTTGAGCCACGTTTTTCCCATTGCCATAGCAACGGCAATGTCAGTAGAACCCATCCCGGTTGCAAATGCTCCGAGTGCACCTGATGTACAGGTATGCGAGTCGGCACCTACCAGAATTTCTCCGGGATTTACATATGATTCAACAAGTCTTTGATGACAAACACCGCAACCCGTTTCAGACAGAACAGCGCCTGTTTCTTTTGCAAATTCACGAAGAACCATATGTGTATTTGAAAGTTCTTTTCTCGGGCTTGGGGATGCATGATCAATAAAGAGAATACATCTTTGAGGGTTTGCCGGTTTTTCTTTGCCTAGTTTTTTAAATTCTTGCACCATCAAAGGTCCGGTTCCGTCTTGAACGGCAGCTACGTCAACTTTTGCTATACAAAGTTCTCCTGCTTTTACATCATGTCCGGCATGTTTTGAGATTATTTTTTCTGCAATTGTCTGTCCCATTTTTACACTCTCGTATTCTCTAAATCCATTATAAATATAGCATATTTTGCGTTTTTGGGAGAAAGGAAAATATTAAGATGTGTAAATATATACAAAATATATGTTTTATATATCAAATATGGGGCATTATAATAATGTAGCCAATTCTCTTTATACTTTCTCTTCCACTCCTTTTCTCCATGATGAAAACTTTGCCGGTCGATGTGTAAGTCGGGCGGCTTTTTATTATGAAATTTTATTATGTAATGGTATAAACTTTTCTGTAATAAAGAATTGAACCGAGAATAAACAAAATTACATTCGGTATCCATGCCGCAAGAAACGGAGTAATTTTCATTTCTTCTCCCAGTGAAATCGAAAGCGCTCTGAGAAGATAATATAAGAATATAATCAAAATGCTGAATAAAAAGCCTCTGTTGTATCTGACCCTCGGTGGAGTGATAGCTAAAGGAACACCGAGCAGAACAAGTACCATTGTTGTAAAAGGAAAGGCAAACTTGTTGTGTAACTCTATTTTGAACAATGAATGAATTTTGGGGTCGTGATGCTTTTTGGAGTTGTTTTCAACATATTTCCAGAGTGCAACGACGTTATATTGTGTTGCTTCGTCTTCTGTCAATTTGTCTTTTACATCCATTCCGAAATCGGCAGTTGTTTGTGCAAACCATACGCTGTTTAGGATATTTTCTTTTTTTGTCACGGTATATGCCGCACCCTTAATAAACTTCCAGCCATCCGGGCTTGTCTTTCCCGTTTGTGATTGAATTACTTTGAGAGTATCTTTTTCCGAAAAATCAACGACAGTTACATTTTTCAAAATATTGTCTTCACATCTTTGAACAAAGAATAGTCGTTTTATTGAATTTCCTCCTTCCGGAGACGTGTTTGTTTCTTTGAAGGTGAAATTCTGTTTGCCGTTGGGAATATTCTTTTGTCCCAACGCCCAGACGGCAAGTGTCTTTGATTGGGAGTTTGTTATAGGAACAACTGTTTCATTGACTATAAAAGTGAATAAACTCATTACGGCTGCAAATATAAATATCGGTTTTGCAATACGATTCAAGCCTATACCGCATGCTCTCATTACCGTAATTTCAGACGAAAGGCTTAGTTTATTGAGTGTCATAACGGTTGAAAACAGAACACTCATCGGTATTGCCATAACAATAACCTGCGGAAGATTTAAGAGAACTATCATCAATGCCACATTAAACGGAATACCGTAAAGTGTAATTTGTTTGATTAATGTAATAAATGTATCCGATGCAAAAATGATGGATGTGAATATGACAATACCCATAATGAAAATTTCGATGACCTGTCTCATTATGTATTTGTCAAGAATACTGATTTTGTCAGTTTGTTCTTTAATCTTTTCCAGATGTATTTGAGCTTCTTGCGGTATATTTAATTCCATGATTTTTCGGGCTAATTGTTGTGTTCTATCTCATCTTGTTTTATAAATTTGCATTGAGCTTCAAGCTTTTTGTCTTCCATATTTGCCATCAAATCTTCTACGGAAGAGATTTTGCCAAGAGCAAATCCTGTTTCCGCAAACAGAACACAGTCATTGCAAATTCTGATTCCATCGTATACAACAGAACCGGCAAGCGGTTTTTCTTCTCCGCAGCATTGACAGTCAAACAGTTCAAATTCACTGTCGGGATTTTCTTCTATGTCATCAAGCTTCATTTGCTCAACAACGGCCTGCATATCTTCTATGATTTTTAATTCTTCATCTTTGTTCATAAGAATAATTATAGCGTAATTATAAAATTTATACACTTTGTATCTTGACTATTTTTAATAATTTTATTACTATAGCGTTGGAATTACAACATGTTGGAGTTGCAACATTAATGAACAAAACAATACCGGCTTGTTATGCTGAGTGTCTGCCGTATCTTGTGGATAAGGCATCTGTATATCTGCGCTTGCATGGGTCGGATTTTCTCCAGCAGCTGGGTATTGATTTAACACTGGAACAGTACATCGCACTTGATGCAGTAGCTGCAGGTACGGACCTTTGTCAAAGAGATTTGGCAAAAATTCTTTTGAAAGACCGCTCTAATGTAACAAGAATTTTGTCAATTCTTGAATCAAAAGGACTTGTAAAAAGAATAGCCGCAATGAAACAAAATCGTCCGGTTAAACTCATTAGTATAACCAATAAAGGACAAAAAATTATTGATAAATATTCTTTGATTGTAAAAAAGGATCTTGAAGATTTTTTGTCTGAATTTGACAGCAATGAACTGAAACAGTTCAAATCGACACTGGAAAAAATGATTTCCAAAATAAGTGAAAAATCAAATATACAAATATAAAAGAGTCTTTGAGCTTCGAAGGCTCGAAGCGAAAAAGACGACACTAGATTAAAAATGGAAAATACGATCGAAAACAATACACCGCAGATAAACCCATGGTTGACGACTATAGCCGTAATGACGGCAACATTTATCTTTGTTCTTGACGGTACAATTGCAAACGTTGCTCTTCCTCAGATGGCGGGCAGTTTTTCTTCAAGCAATGATGAAGCAACTTGGATTTTGACGAGTTATTTGATAGCAAGCGGTATTGTTGTTCCGTCTGTTGACTGGTTTTCAAAGTTTTTTGGCAGAAAGCATTTTTTTATTGCGTGTATATTACTTTTTACCATTGCATCGCTTTTATGCGGGATGTCTACATCTTTGGAAATGATGATTATGGCAAGAATTTTACAGGGGCTTGGCGGCGGTGCTCTTTTGCCTGTGTCTCAGGCAATTCTGCTTGAGGCTTTTCCGCTGGAAAAAAGAGCGCTTGCAATGTCTATATTTGGCTTTGGCGTTGTTGTTGCTCCTGTTATCGGTCCTATTCTTGGCGGATGGCTTACTGACAACTGGTCATGGAATTGGATATTTTTTATCAATATCCCTTTCGGTCTTCTTGCGGCAATAACATCAAAACTGTGGATTTACGACCCCCCTTATGCAAGAAGGCAGGCAGATGCAAAGATAGATTACATAGGTTTTACTTTTTTGACAATATGGCTTGTTACTTTTCAGGTCTTTCTGGATAAAGGCAACAATGCGGATTGGTTCGGCTCGGAGTGGATATGCTGGACATTCGGGATATCTATGGTCGCAATGGTTCTTTTTATATATTCACAAATTGTAGAAAAAGATTCTATTATTGATTTGTCCGTATTCAAGGATCGTAATTTTCTTCTGGGAACGGTAATTCTTGTAATCGCAAATATGGTGTTGTATGCATCAACTACAATTATGCCTTTATTTTTGCAAAATTTGATGGGTTATAATGCTTTTTGGAGCGGATATTCGTTGATGCCGAGGGGATTTGGCTCAGTAGCAGCTATTTTTCTTTACAGTGTTACAAACAAAATGATTGATTTTAGAATTTTTACCGTAATAGGGCTTTTGGGGCTTGGTATATCCGGATTGATGTTCGGCTTTTTAAATCTGGAATTTTCTATGATAAATATTATTATCCCGAATGTTATCTTCGGCTTTTCGGTTGGTCTTACTATCACGGTTTTGACAACAGCATCTATGGAGACAATCTCAAATGAGAAAATGACAAATGCAAGCGGTGTTCAAAACCTGATAAAAAACCTTGGAGCAGCTATAGGAACATCACTTGTTACAACAATGGTTTCAAGATATTCTCAGGCTTTTCAACACAATCTTGTTGACTTTTTACATACTCAAAACAGTGTTTATGCGGAAAAACTTTCTTCTTTGACATCATATTTTTGCCAGTATGATGTTTATGCAGTTGCTTTTCAAAAAGCTCAGGGCATGTTATACAATCAGCTTGTGCAGCAGTCCACTTTGTGTGCTTATATGGAAACTTTCCGGGATTGGGGTGTTGTTGCTTTTGTGTGTATACCTCTTTTGTTTCTGTATAAAAAGAAGTTTCAAACCAAGATTAACATATGGAAGTAAAATTTTGATGGTAATTAAACCTTTAATATGCTAAAATTTCTACATTAGAGCATGTCCGAGAAAATTTTGCGATAAGAAGGACTCCGTTTTGAGTTGACTAAATGTCAAGTCAAAATGGATGGGAAGAGCAAAATTTTTGACAAAGCGAACACGCACAGCGAAGCGAGCAGTTGTGAACCTGTCTCCGAAGCTTAACGAAGTTAAGCGTAGGTGAGGACACACTGTTCACTATACGTGAAGACATTTTGCACGAAATCAAAGATTTCGGCAAAAGAAGTCAAAGGTGAGCAGTGACGGCTCGAAAGCTCGAGGCGGCAACTGCGACACTAGATTAGATAGTTTGGGGATTTTTAGATGCCGGATAAAAAAACACTTGTATTGATTGACGGACATGCGTTAGCTTTTAGAAGCTTTTTTGCACTTGAAAGAACAGGTATGAAAACTTCGGACAAAGAGCCGACATGGGCGGTATTTGGCTTTTTTAAGGCTGTGTTTGATCTTTTAAAAAATCCCAAAATCAATCCTGATTGCATAGCCGTTGCTTTTGATGTCAGCCATCATACATTCCGCACGGAACAATATGAAGAATATAAAGCAAACAGAGAACAAATGCCCGACACCATGAAAAGCCAAATGGGGCTTATTATGGAGGGGCTTCAGGCTTTTAATATACCTATATATACAAAAGAGGGCTATGAAGCGGATGACGTAATCGGAACAATTGTTGATAAAGCATCAAAGCTGGGTCACAAGACAATTATTCTTACAGGTGACCAGGATGCATTTCAGCTGATAGATGAAAAGGGTTCTATCAGTGTTTTGATACCTTCAAAAGGCGAACTGGTTGAATACGACTGGGCAAGAGTATATAACAAGCTGGGGGTCTATCCTGATCAGGTTATTGACTATAAAGCTTTGCGGGGTGATACGTCTGATAACATTCCGGGGATAAAGGGAATAGGCGAAAAAACAGCGGTAAAACTTTTGGATAGATTTCAAACATTGGATAATGTGCTTTCTCATATTGATGAAGTTGACGGAAAATCTCTTAAAGAAAAACTTCAAAACGGTGTTGAAATGGCAAGATTGAGTTATTTTCTTGCTACCATAAAAAAAGATGTTCCTATTGATTTTGATTTTGAAAAAACAAATCTTGAAATGCCTGATATAGAGAGGGTCCAAAACTTCTTAAAACGTGTTCAGTTTTTCAGCTTTTTGAAAAATCTGCCGGAAATTTTGAGACCTTTTAATGTATGCACACTGGCATCGAGACCGGAAAATATTGATTCTGCCGAAATGAAAAAACAACAGATGGCTGATCAAAAACTTATTGACTTTATTAGTTTGAAAGATGAAACAAAGATAGAAAAGCCGATTGAAGAAGACAGCAAGGAAGCAGCAAAAACAGAAGAGTCAAAAAATGCTGTTCAGCAAAATCTTTTTTCAAATCAGCTTGGATTGTTTGCTTCTGCTGTACAGGACAAGCAAAGCAGTATAAAAAATGAAAGAAAAACAATAGTTTCTCAAAAAGATTTTGAAGAACTGATAGAAACGCTCAAAAAACAGTCACTTATTGCTATTGATACGGAAACAACATCAGTCAATGCTCTTGAAGCGGATCTTGTTGGGATTTCACTTGCTTATAATGAAGAAATTATGGCAAAAGAAGGCAGGGTCGTTGTAAATAATAACAACGGACAGACAAAATCTTTTTATATTCCTGTTTTCCATAAAGTCGGCGACCAGCTTGATATGGATTATGTACTGCAGGGGTTGAAACCTGTTTTTGAGAGCAATAGTATTTTTAAAACTTTTCAAAATGCAAAATATGAAATTAATACTCTCAGAAAGTATGACATTACTTTTGGCGGTATTATATTTGATACGATGCTTGCAAGTTATATCAATGATCCGTCAAGAAAACACGGGTTGAAAACACAATCAGCTGAAAATCTTGATTATTTTATGACGGAGATTGATGAACTTATAGGCAAAGGGAAAAAGCAAATCACTATGGATGATGTTCCTATAGAACAGGCATCTGATTACGCTTGTGATGATGCTTTTGTTACTCTGGAACTTACAAGATACTGGCAGAATAAACTGGATGATGACTCCAAAAAACTGCTTTATGAAATAGAAGTTCCCACATGTCTTGTTCTTGCTGAAATGGAAGCGAGAGGTGTGTCTCTTGATACGGATTATTTGAACAGCCTTTCTGCCGAATTGGATGAAAATATTAAAGATATTGAAACAAAAATATATGCACTTGCGGGAGAATCTTTCAATATTAATTCTCCAAAACAACTTGCTTCGATACTGTTTGAAAAATTGGGAATAGAACACAAAACCAGAAAAAGAGGCGCACAAAAATTTTCTACGGATGCCAAAGTTCTGGAAGAACTTTCAAAAGAATACGAAATCGCAAAATATATTCTTGAATACAGACAGTATGCAAAAATGAAGTCCACGTATGCTGATGCTCTGCCGGAGTTAATCAGCCCTACTGACAGAAAAATACACACAAATTACAACCAGACAATTACCGTAACAGGAAGATTGTCTTCTTCAAATCCGAATTTGCAGAATATTCCGGTACGTACACAGCTGGGTAACAGAATAAGAAAAGCTTTTGTTCCTGAAGATAAAAATGCACAGGTGCTCTTAAGCGCTGATTATTCTCAAATAGAACTCAGACTTCTTGCACATTGCTCGGGAGATGAAAATCTTATCAGGGCGTTTAAGTCTGGTGAAGATATTCACGCAGAAACAGCGGCAAAAGTTTTTGATGTTGACTTGAAAGATGTGACGAAAGAACAAAGGAGCAGGGCAAAAGCTGTTAATTTTGGAATTGTTTACGGACAAACCAGATACGGGCTTGCTTCTGCACTAAACATCTCAAATGCAGAGGCTCAGATGTTTATAGATAAATACTTTGAAACTTATCCAAAAGTAAAAGAATACATGGACAAGTCAATTCAAAGCGCATACAGTTACGGCTATGCAAAAACAATCTATGGTAGAAAAAGATATCTGCTTGATGAGCTTATGAGTTCAAATCATAATATAAAAGAGTTTGCCCAGCGTGCCGCAATAAATACACCTTTGCAGGGTGCGGCTGCTGATTTGATAAAACTGGCAATGATTGACCTTGAAAAGAGGCTGAAAGAGAAAAATCTCAAATCAAAGATGATTATGCAGGTGCATGATGAACTGATTCTTGAAACCTACAAGGACGAACTTGAAGATGTAATTTCTGTTGTCAAATCCGCAATGGAGCTGAAACAGCCGCTTGCTGTTCCTCTGGTTGTTGACTTTGCTTACGGACCGTCATGGATGGAGGCGGAATAATATGAAAAGAAGAGTTTTGACATCGTTTATATTAATACTGCTGTTGTTAGTTCCTTCTTTTTCAACTGCAAAAGATGCTGTTGATGCGGCATATGCACAAACAACTGCTAATTATACAAACCATAAAGACTGTATACGGCAATATAAACTTCCGGTGCAAAAGCTGTATTTTCTTGCATTGTCCGCAATAACATCAAATAAATATGAAATAAAAGAAATGCAGTCCAGAAACGGATATGTGATTTTTGAAGCGGACGGCAGGGAATTTCTGCTTACTGCTATGAAAAAGGATAAATCATACAGCTATCTTCGTTTGACTCCTTGCGATAATAACTACTATTTTTCTCCGTCAATTCCTCAAAAGATATTCAGATATGTTGATGTGAATTTTAATGAGGAAGTTAAGGAGCTGAAATTTTAGCTATATACCGATATCCCGGTCGAGTTTTAGCTCTTCAATCAGCTCAAAAATAGCTGCCATTTGTTCATAGACTCTTTCATACAGCTCTTTTCTTAATATTGTATTAAAAGGTGTAAAGACTTCAAAAAAATTTTCATTTGAACTTAAAAACAAAAATATATATCCCTTGTCAAAAATACAATATGTTCTGTGTTTTTCTTCAGCATTTCTTTCAAAACTGCTTCCTGCATTTTGCAATCTTTCCATAAAAGCCGTTGTCAAAAGGTATCGTGCTTCTATCTGGTCTGTGGAGTATACATTGTATATTTTTTCAAATACTGGGTCTTCAAGATGCACCTGCTGTAAATTGTCAATATTAGAAGAATATTCATCCGGACGGACTATGGTTGTACCGGTGAAATTTTTATTTGATGTGACTTTAATTATTAGACCATCAAAATCCGTAATGGTATGACTGTTTTTTCCGCCTGAACGATGGGTTAAATTATTTTCTTGTATACATATATCAAGATTTTTGTATTTCCCCGCTATTACATCATCATTGCTGCAGCTTGTTGCGCTAGGAAATATTTTGTATTTTTTTATTTCTTCAAAAGAAATAGCTTCTGTTTTTAATCGATGAAAATCTCCAAATACTTTTAAAATGACAGGCAGTAGTTTGTCTTTTACTTCTATGGGAAAGGTTTTGAAACTTAAGGAAAAAGCTATCATATATATAAACAGAATAACAACCAACAGAATAAATATTTTTTGAAAAATGTCTATAGGTAAAAACAAAGCCACAACAAAGGCTATTGCAGAATAAGTTGTCATTTTATCTTTAAAGTCTGCTGCCATTTTTACTCTTGTTTTTTCAATGTCTTCAAGATACGGCTCGATTTGAGTTTTATATACTTCATCAAAAGCAGATTTTCGATTTTCTTCCATTAAGCTATTACCCTTTTATTGTTTAGCCGAATTATAAAAGATTTCCAGTTTTTTGTGCTCAACTATATATACTAATTGAATTCTTTATAAATCGGATTTTCTTTTGATTGGGTGATGAGTTCTTCTTTTTGCGGTCTTGTCAGACTTTTTATTCGGCATTCTTCTTTCATTGCTTCTGATTTTGTTGCAAATTCTTTCAGGTACACAAATTTTAACGGTTTATGTGATCTTGTATATTTTGCTGCCAAACCGGCTTTATGTTTCTCAAACCGGCTTTTGGGATCATCTGTATATCCGCAGTAAAGCTTGTTATCAACGGTAAGTATAATATATGTGTAAAATTTCTTTTCCATAACTAACATGCGGCAGATTCTTTTTTTACAATCGTATCGAGTATTTCAAAGATTTTGGAGTAAGATGTTTCCGTCACAAGGGCGCCTCTGTATACGGCTGCATCTCTGATACCTCTTATATAATAGGGATAAAACTTTCGGACAAATTGAAGAGCAACATGTTCACCCCTTAATGCAATTTCATCATTTATGTGTTCTTTTAAAAGTTCTATTTTTTGCGAGATATCAAGCTCCGGCAAAATTTCTCCGGTTGAAAAATAGTGTTCAATTCTGTGCAGCAAATCGGGTGAACCAAGCACTCCTCTTGCTACAGCAATACCGTCCGTGTTTGATTTTTCAAGACATTCTTTTGCTGTCTGAGGAGATACAATGTCTCCGTTTGCAAAAACAGGGACGGTTATTTCTTCTTTTACTTTTGAAATTATTTCCCAGTTTGCCGTTCCCGAGTACATTTGAGCTCTTGTTCTGCAATGTATGGTTATTGCATCTGCGCCTGATTCTTCCATAAGTTTTGCAAATTCAAAAAAGTTTTGCTCTGCTGCTGTATATCCCAGGCGGAATTTTACCGTTACAGGAACATCAACGGAATCTTTTACAGCTTTAACTATATCAGATGCAACAGCCGGAGTTTTCATCAATGCGGATCCGTCACCGCCGCATACAACTTTTTTAACAGGACAGCCCATATTTATGTCAATAATATCAGCACCCGCTTTTTGTAAAATTTGTGCCGCTTTTGCCATCATTGCCGGTTTGTGTCCGGAAATCTGGTAAGCAAGAGGACTTTCATTTTCTTTGCGTATAAGAATTTTTTGATGTTCATCCGGTCTGTTCTGCATAAGCATTTCGGAGCTGATCATTTCCGTAGTCAAAAGACAGTCTTTTGAATATTTTCTGACAAGCTGTCTTAACGGCATATCTGTTATTCCCGCCATTGGTGCAAGAGCAGCGCAGCTTTTTATTTCAATGTTTCCGATTTTTGTTATAAATTTATTGTTTTTTTGTTGTATTGTTTGTTTTTGCTGCTGCCGGCTTTGTGTTGTCATAACTTCTTAATTCCTGTATTCTTTTAGCGGAGTATCTGGTGTAATCGTTTGTCTCTCCTGCTTTTTGTGTTTCTGCCAGATATTTTTTATGGTAGAACAGTGCATTTGCATATTGTCCCAGATAGTCATAATCAATAGCTATTGAGTAATTTGCAATTAACATTTGAGGATTATATAACAGCGCTTTTTTGTAATCATTTATCGCTGCTGCATATTTTTTTTGCGCATCGTATACCATACCTCTGTAATAGTATGCATTTGAATCTTTCGGATCCTGTGATATCACTTCTGATAAAAGACTCAGTGCTTTAGGATATTGCTTTTGCTCCAATAATGAAACAGCCTGATCCATTTTTGCCGTATTTTCCTGCTCAATTACATATGTTAAAAGTTCTTTTGCGTTTTTGTTCTGCGGATCTAATGATAAAGCCTTGTTTGCATATGCCTTGGCCTTTGAAAAGTTCTCCGTATTTGAATATGCAAGTGCTGCGTAGTATGTTGTGTCAGCATTTTTTGGATCAAGTGCAAGCGATTTTACATAGTATTGGGCAGCGGCTGCATTGTCATTTAGTGACTGATAGCAGGCTCCTATTCCGACAAGAGATTCCGGTGTTGCCGGCACAATTTTCTGGTACATTGCAATTGCTTCTGCGAATTTCTTCTGGTTAAAAAGCTCCGAGGCTTTTGAATATAACAGAGAGCCTGTTTCTGCAGCAAGAGATGCAAGCTGTTTTTGTATAAGACCGTTTTCAGGGAATAGACCTTTTGCGTTGGTCAATACAGAGCGTGCATTGTCAAAGCTGCCTTGCTGTTGATATGCTTGAGCCAGATTTATATATGCATCCGCATTTTTCGGATTAAGTTTTATAACCTGATTGTAGTAGTTTATTGCTTCCGATATTTTTCCCGCTTTGTGAAGCTCATACGCATATTTGTATGCCAGATCACTGTTTTTGGGATCTTTTTGCAGCTCCTGATATATAAATGCCAGCTTTTGTTCCGGTGTCATATCTGATTCATAAATTTCGTACATCTCATCTTTTATGTTTTGATTTGACGGATCAAGATTCAAAGCAAGTTTGTAGTTCTGCATTGCGGCTTCTTTGTTTCCCATTGCTCTGTAACACTGTGCTTTGTACAGATATGCAAGCATATAATTAGGATTTACATCTATTATGGTGTCATAGGCTTCAATTGCTGTTTCATAATCCTTCTGTGCCTGATAAAGTGTACCGAGATTTAGTCTGGTAGTGATGTTTGTGGGATTAAGGTCTTCTGCTTTTGTATACTGTTCAAGAGCAGCGGAAAAATTGTTTTCTTTTTGATAAACTGCGCCAAGATTTGCATGAGCTTCTGCATCATCAGGGTTTTGTGCGATTTTTTGTTTCCATATATTTTCAAGTGATGTTAAAACTTCCTGATTATCTCCTGATTTTGTGAGGGAAAGATTATATTCTTTTATTGCATTATCAATTTTTCCTAGTCTTTCATAGGCGCCGGCAAGTTTTAAATGCAAAGTTGTATTTTGCGGATCTGAAATAATTGCCTGTTCCAGATAATTTACTGCCTGCTCATTGAGGTTCATAGTGTAATATATCTCTCCCATATTAGAAAGAGAAGCCTTTTTGTAGTTGACATCGTTTTGTGCTTTTTGAAATTCTACAATTGCTGCTGCAAATTCGCCCTGTGCCCGTAAAGACTTACCCATCATGTATCTGCCTTTCGGGGTTTGGTCTGCATTTATGGCATATAATATATTATCAAGGTTTTCTTCCATTGCGTTCAAGTCAGTAATATACTGTGCATCTACGGGTGAATTGTCATAGTATTTCATATAAAAAATAGCTGAACGCAAATCGTTTGCCGCTTTATTATAATCGGTTGCTTTGTTGTTATAATATTGGGCACGAAGCAAATAAGCGTTTACAAGCTGAATTCTGGATGAACGGTCAGAGGGATTTTCTCTCAGTGCTTTGCGGAATTCTGTAATTGCGTTGGTATACTGATTTGCTTTCATATACGCCATACCGTTTGTATAGTATGTGCTGACCTGCTGCGGATAGTCACCTTGATAAGCAATCGGGAGAATGGGTTCTTCCGCACTTGAGCAAAGTCCCATTGCTGCTAATAAAAACACTGTAACCAGAATTCTTTTTTTCATATTTATGCCTTTCATGAATTTGGCTTATAAAGTATGGCGAAATATATATTAAAATTATATTCCAAATCTGACAATAATCCTAATGTGTATTATCCTGTTTGTTTGAAAGATAATCTTTAAAGCTTTTTTTATTTATTTTATATCCGCAGCCCTCATGCAGTTCCGCAGGATAGCTTATCCTTCGTGCGGGATATTTTTTGCACATTGGCAGTCTTTTCTCATATACTGAACACAGTCCCTCTTTTGTTACATATTTGCAGGCAAATATAAGATTGCCGAATTTATCTTTGCCTTTAATATAAAATCTTTTGTATGCCGGATACAAAAATTGCATAATTTTGAATTCTTTTTCCGTATACGTATCAAAGCTGTACATATAGTTGCAGCATTTTCCGCATTTTTTGCATTCACCGGTGATTTCGTAACTTATTTTTTCGGGAACAAAATATGACAAAAATTCCCAGTACATGGATTTGATTAGATTTAGCATAATTTATATTATATACCTTTTGCTGCTGTGGGATAGTAAATATTTGATATAAAGATTTTATTAAAAATTTACGGGTTTTATTGACATTAAATATTCTAAAATATTATGCTAAAAGGACTGGAACATATCTGAGGTGTTGGTCTATGTGCAGAATCGGCGCAATAAAATCAAAAAAATATTTACATCCTCTAAAATCATTGGAGTTAATGCGTTCTCAGCAAAAAGGGCATGACAACTCGGGTTTTGCTTTTGTAATGCAGGATCTTGGCGGTGTATTTGAAAATTACAAAGATCTGCCGGTGCTTTCTATGGCATGTACAAATGAAGGAATGCATATAGCGGAAGATATCCTTCATTCAATCGGATTTGTCAGGGTAATGCAATGGGCTCCGGATGTACATAATGATATTGAGGGATTGAATATTGAACCGATGCCGAATTATGTCTTTGAGGTTTTCAATTATCCTCATTCATATAAATATGCCCCGAAAGAAGAAAAGGAAACTCTCCTTCTTGACACAAGACTGAAGCTCAGAAAGGCTCTTGAAGCTGTTGATGAAGGGTATGTATATTCGTTCTGGCCGGATTTGCTTACATTAAAAGAGATTGGCGATCCTCGTGATATCGGAACATATTTTGGACTTTGGGATGAGAACAAAGAGTTTTGCGCAAAAATTATAACAGCTCAGTGCAGACAGAATACGAATTATGACATTGTGCGTTATGCGGCGCATCCGTTTTTCCTGCAAGGGTATACAGCACTTTGTAACGGTGAAAATACTTTTTATGAAAAGAACAAGTTGTTTCAACAAAAACTGCACAAAGGGTATATAGGATTTGAAAGTGACTCGCAATGCTTTTTGTATACGCTTCATTATATAAACAAAATTTTGAAGTGGCCGTTAAAGTATTTCAAACATGTAATTACTCCTTTGCCTTATGAAGAGATTTTGACAAGAAGTGATGCGGAAATTCTTTTGAAAATAAAAGCATCTCTTGCTCATCTTGAGGCAAACGGTCCAAACTCTATGATTGCAGTTACTCCTGACGGGACAATGTTTACTACATGTGATTCAAAAAAACTTCGTCCAGTAGTTGTCGGCAAAACTGATGATACGGTAATTATTACATCTGAAGTTACAGGTATTAATGAACTTATGCCGGATCGTGACATAAGTCAGGATATTTATCCTAATGAAAGAGAAATGGTTGTTGTGGATAACAATCTCAATATTGAAAGGTGGCAGCAATAGATACTCGTACTATAAAAACAAACGATGTTTCAAAAAATGATTTGAAATGGCAGATAGAATATAATCCGCAAAGATGTACACTGTGCGGAAAGTGTGTTGCTGCATGTACTTTTAATGCAATTAAAGTCGATGTTGAAAGAAGACGCAGAGTCAAAAGCACGGGCAGCTCTCCAAAACCGGAGGTGACCTGGGAATCTGAACCTGTAATCAAACAGGTTGTTACAAAAAATAAAAATTGTGTCGGATGCGGTATGTGCCAAAAGGTTTGTCCGAACGAAGCAATAAAACCCGTCTATTGTGAGCATAACAGAGTTAATGTTATTTACAGGGCTGAAAATGCAGATTCACCCAAAAGAGGCGGACGTACAAATCTCCACACTGAAGGCAGAACTCTCGACAAGATAAAAATCGGACGTATTTCTCAGATGACAGACCCTTCTTTGGATGCAATGAGACACACTTTTGATATATTGGCACCTTTCGGCAGAGTCTTGCCGCCTGAAAAACTTCCGTTCGAAATAGGCGAAGACGGCGAGCTGCATATGAGCAAAAAAATGCCTAATACCAGATGGATTTATCCTATAATTATAGGTGATATGTCTGTCGGCGCATTGTCGACCAGAATGTGGGAAGCTGTGGCTATGGCTGTTGCTTATCTCAACGAGGTTGTCGGACTGCCGGTCAGAATGTGTTCAGGCGAAGGCGGTATGCCTTTGAAACTTTTAAAATCAAAATATCTGAAATATATGATTTTGCAGATTGCGTCCGGACATTTTGGCTGGGATAGAATTATTAATGCAATGCCCGAAATGGTTGAAGACCCTGCCGGAATTTTAATCAAAATCGGACAGGGTGCAAAACCCGGAGATGGCGGGCTTCTTATGGCAAAGAAAGTTGTGCGCCATATTCAGGAAATAAGAGGAGTTCCAAAATCGGATTTGCTTTCTCCTCCTAACCATCAGGGATTGTATTCTATTGAAGAAAGCGTTCAAAAGATGTTTTTGTCTATGAATTCAGCTTTCAAATTTAAAGTACCTGTTGCTATTAAAGTTGCAGCATCTGTTACGAGTGTCAGTGTTTACAACAATTTGTTGAGAGACCCTTACAATATAGTCGGCGGTTTCTTCCTTGATGGCATTGCCGGAGGTACAGGGGCGGCGCATGAAGTTTCTCTTGATCATACGGGTCATCCTATTGTTTCACGTCTTAGAGACTGTTATCTTGCTGCTGTACATCAGGGCAAGCAGGGACAAATTCCTCTTTGGGCAGCAGGCGGAATAGGTATGAACGGTACGCTTGCCGCTGATGCTTTCAAAATGATATGTCTTGGCGCAAATGGGGTATTCACGGGTAAACTGATACTCCAGATTGCAGGTTGTATAGGTAATGATTTTGGCAGATGTAATGCCTGCAATACGGGGCTTTGTCCGGTCGGAATAACAACGCAGAACAAAACTCTTGTAGACCGCCTTGATGTGGATAAAGTTGCCCAAAATATTGTTAACTACTTCCTTGCAACACATACAGAGTTGAAAAAACTTCTTGCACCGATAGGCAACAGCTCTCTTCCTGTCGGAAGATCAGATGCGCTTGTTACGGTTGACAAAAATGTTGCAACAAGACTTGAAATCCAGCATGTCTGCTAGTGAGGGTGCGGTGCTCTAATTCCGTTTAAAATGAACGGACAAAATGGGAAAAACAAATGAAAACATTTAAAATAGACAGTTTAAATTACAAAGAACCAAACAAAAGACTCTCGACTCAAGAGCTTTTGCAAATAATATATGAAAAAATTCAGGAAGGGTATTCTTCATTTGAGATTACGGCATCAGGACAGCATAACATCGGGGGACCGTTGTGGACTCCGGATGGAACGGAGCTTGATTTTACTCTCATAAATCCGGGACAGCGTGCCGGATCTATGGGTATGCCGAATACTAAAATAACAATAGAAGGCTCTGCACCTGCTGATGTGGGCTGGTTGAATTCCGGAGCGGAAATTATATTGAAAGGCGACGGCGGAGATACTACGGCACATTGTGCTGCAAGCGGAAAAATATATGTAGGCGGCAGAGTCGGTACACGTTCCGGTGCTTTGATGAAGCATGATCCGAAATATCCGGAGCCTGAATTTTGGGTGCTCAAAAATACCGGCTCATTCTCATTTGAGTTTATGGGCGGAGGTATTGCCGTTGTGTGCGGTCTGGATTGTGAAGAAATTCCTTCCATACTCGGCAGCCGTTCTTGTGTTGGTATGGTCGGAGGAACAATTTATTTTAGGGGAAATGTTTCCGACCTTTCTAATGATGTTTATATTGTTGAAATTAATGATGCTGACGTTTCTTTTCTCAAAAACGGACTTCAGGAATTTTTGTCAAAAATAGACAGATTGGATTTGCTGGAAAGACTCAGTGACTTTTCACAATGGAAAAAAATTGTTGCAAAAACGTATGAAGAAAGAAAAGAAAATCATCTTATTCCGATGAAAGATTTTCGCCTGAACAAGTGGTTTAAAGAAAATGACGGCGGAATCTTTTCGGATGTATATGAAGATGATTTCAAGGTTTATTCTATAGTAAACAAAGGCGACCACCGTTTGAGGTACCCGAGCTGGGACAATTATACACAGTCTGCGCCTTGCGAAAACCACTGTCCTATAGGTATTCCCACACAAAAAAGAATTAATTTAATAAAAAATGATAAACTAAAAGAAGCTATAGAGCTGATGCTTGATTACACTCCTTTTCCGGCATGTGTATGCGGAAATTTGTGTCCTAATTTGTGTATGGAAGAGTGTAACAGAGGATATGTAGACGAGCCCATTAAATTTGATGCTCTCGGAATGATGAGCAGAGATGTGATTGTTCCCAAAATGCCTGTAACAAAAGACAAATCAGTTGCAATAATTGGCTCCGGAGTGGCTGGTCTTTCCGCTGCATGGCTTTTGAAAAGAGCGGGATACAAAGTTACTGTTTTTGAACAGGATAAAGAAATAGGCGGAAAACTCAGACAGGTTATTCCTTTTGAAAGGCTTTCAAAAGACTGCCTTGATGCTGAACTTAATCGTATAAAAAATGTCGGCATTGATTTTGAACTCAATGTTTCTTTGACACAAGAAAAATTTGCTGAAATAGAAGAAAAGTTTGATGCCGTGATTGTTGCTTGCGGGGCTCACAATCCGGTTGTAATTCCTTTTGAGGGCAATGAACGGCTTATCAAAGGATTGGATTTTCTTAAACAGGTCAAAAACGGAAACAAACCGAATCTCGGGGAAAAGGTTGTCGTTATTGGTGCGGGAAATGCTGCGATGGATGTCATAATCGAAGCATATAACTGCGGAGCAAAAGATATAACCGCAATAGATATACAAAAACCCGCAGCTTTTGACAAGGAAATCAATCATTGCAAAAGCCTTGGTGCAAAAATTCTTTACCCGTGTTTTACGGAAAAAATAACACAGCAGGGTGTGGTATTAAAAGACGGCACCCTTTTGGAAGCAGACAGCGTGATTATTTCTATAGGCGACAGACCTGATTTTGCATTTTTGCCGCAGAGTTTTCTTGATGAAAGAGGAATGCTCAGACTGAATGAGTTTAGACAAACTGTTCGGGATAAAGTATTTGCTGCGGGTGATGCAATCAAGCAGGGATTGTTTACAAATGCAATTGCTGACGGAAACAATGCCGCAAAGAATGTCATAAATTTCTTAACAGGTAAGGCGCTTGATACTTTTGAAAAAATGCCGCAGCTGCCTCGGGACAGAATAAAAACAGAGTATTATCAAGGGCTCTCTGCAATGAAAGTACAGGAAATTGAACCATGGGATGAAAAAGAAAGATGCTTGTCCTGCGGTTTATGCAGGGATTGTGAATTCTGTCTGCAGGCTTGTCCTGAGCAGGCAATCAGCAAATATGTCAATGCAAACGGTGAGACTATATATGTTTCTAACGAAGAACGCTGCATAGGGTGCGGTATATGTGCCGGTGTCTGCCCATGCGGTGTTTGGACAATGAAGGACAATTTTGAAAATATAGATGACAATGCCAGCATCTAAAAAGGTTTAGCCTTGCAAGGGAATTATTAATAAGGAATAAATCTCCTATATTAACATTACCGTTATTACAGGAGATTTATTTAATATGACCAAGATTGTATATTTTGATGTTGAACAAGACGAATATGCTTATTTAAAAACGGAAAATGAAGGAAAATATGATTATTTTCTCACTGACAGATGTTTGAATGACCTTGAGGAAATTCCACAGGAATACAAAAATGCAAGCATAATATCTTGTTTTACAACATCCAGAGTCGGTAAAGAAGTGCTTGAAAAGTTTTCTGACCTAAAACTTATTGCACTTCGTTCGGTAGGTTTTAATCATATAGATTTAAAATATTGTACCGAGCATAATATTGCTGTTGTGAATACACCTAACTACGGAAACAAAAGCGTTGCCGAATTTGCTTTTGGTTTAATGCTTGATGTGTGCAGAAAGATTACACGCTCATATCTGGATTACAAGGATATGAAAACAGATGCACAAAAACTTATAGGAAGCGAACTCGGAGGAAAAACAGTTGGTATCGTCGGACTCGGTGCAATAGGCGCTGAGTTTGCAAGGCTTGCTTATGGCTTTGATATGCATATACTTGGCTATGATATAAAAGAGAATGAAAAACTAAAAGAAAGATATAACGTGGATTATACTGATTTTGACACGCTTCTTGAAAAATCAGATTTTATATCCCTTCATACACCGCTTACAGAAACCAACAGACATCTTTTTAATGAAAGCAGTTTTAAAAAAATGAAAAATACCGCAATATTGATAAATACTGCACGAGGTGAAATTGTTGAAACGCAGGCTTTGTATAATGCTCTTGTAAAAAAAGAAATTGCAGGTGCGGGACTTGATGTTTTGGAAAGCGAGGAGACAATTTCAGATCCGGATTATCTTGTTGATATAAGCCGTCTAAATAACACTACACTTTCTCAAACGATATTAAACAACAGACTTCAACAACTGGAAAATGTCATTATTACTCCGCATATTGCATACAACACATGGGAAGCAATTCACAGAATTCTTGAAACAACCATGAGAAACATAAATGCCTTTGAAAAAGGCTCTGTTCAAAATAAAGTTAACTGATTCTTTTATTTTCCTTTTTGTATTTCAGGCAGTCTCTATTCAAAAGGAATTTCTCCAGAAACTTCTCTGGTTGCAATAGGTCTGCCTTTTTCATTGTAGCCAGTGTTTCCGACCCAGTGTGCTTTTAGTTTCCCGCTTTTTGTGTATACATACTGTTCTTCATCAGAAACATAAAACCCTATAGATACAAGATTTCCCGTTGCTGCACTGTATTTTCCTATTTTATAGGGAAATGAATTTTTGTCCTGTATTTTGTCAACATCTATGGCAATCAGATACCCGCCGTTAGTGTAATAAAAGACATATTCCGGTTTGTCATCATAAACTATTGCATACCCTTTTACAAGTCCTCTTGCCATAACAAAGGACATAACCATTCTGCCTTCGGGCTGTTTCTTTTTGTCTATATAGTCTCTGTTTTCTTTGTTGTTTTCATCTATTGCATAAGGCTCTATGAATTTTTTATCCAGCTTTAAATCCAGTCCGTCAAATGCCATTTTTCTGGCTGTTTCAACAGTATAATGAACGCTGCCTCGCAAAATTGTATCTTGAGCATTGACAGAACTGCCTAAACACCAAAATAATGTCAATATAATAAAAATGAAGAGTTTTTTCATATTCTTACTCCATAGAGTGTTTTTTATATTTGTTTATAACCCAGAAAATGCCATAATACAGAGTTAGTAAAATTATAATTTGTATCCAGGCAAAAATCGAAGAATTTTTTATAACGTACCATACACCAATTACCGGTATCAGGCATAGAACTATACGGATAATTTTTTTGTATGGAATTTTCCATTCAAGTCCCGGAACAACTACGATTATTGTCATTACAAAATAGAATATGCTTGATGCCAGTGTGGCAATACCTACACCAATGAGACCCAATTTTTTTATCAATATAATATTTAATACAAGACCCGCTATTCCTGCCCAGACTTTCAGTGTTGTCAGAATATAGGTTTTTTTTGAAAGATGATACTGCATTGTTGTGTAATCAGTAAGGCTCATAAAAAATACCGCAAATGAAAGATATGGCAGCAGTATGTGCGCTTCATTGTATTTTGAGTTTGCAAAGATAGATATCAACTCTTGAGAATATGCACACATAATGAGAACAAGAGGAATGGCAATCAGCAGATAGTAGCCTGTCATTTTTGATATTACGGGGCGAACATCAATTTTGTCTTCGTAGAGGTTTATTATTCTGGGGTATGCAGCAATTGTAATTATTGCAAAAAGTGTCATCAGAATGGGAAAAGTCATGTTGTAAGCAACTCCTACTAATCCCGCCTCTTTCAATCCGTAAAAATGGGAGGTGATAAATTTGTTGCTCTGATTTATTGCCCAAAGACTCAAAGCAGCGGCTGCTATAGGTATGCCATACATAAAAATGGGCTTTATCATGCTGAATTTTGGTATTTCAAATTTCAGATATTTGAGGATATCACTTTGAAAAACAAGCAGTATATCTATTATTGTTATGGATAAAAACATACCGAGCAGAATGGATAATGCTCCAAGGTTGAAAAATTTTATTATCAAAACAGAAAAAACAATTGTCAGAATTTGATTTATTATTGTTGAGATTGTAAATGCACCCGGTTTTATCTGTGCTCTGAGGACTTGAAACAACAGCGCCCTTATTGCAACCGGAATAATCAACACAAGTATAAAAAGAAAAATTTTGGGTGAAACAGAAAAATACGTATAAAAATGTTTTCTGAAAATAAATGCCAGAACATACATTACGCACAAATTTGAGCACATTATAAACAAAAGTGTTGATAAATAATCCGGAATTTTTTCCGTAATTTGATGCTGACGAAAAAACCTCAAACCCGAAAGTCCTATCCAGTCAGAAAACAGTATGCACAAAAAGCTTAAAACAGCCAGAGCAACTGCATAAATTCCATATTCTGACGGAGGCAAAAGGTTTGTGTATACAGGGACAATTACAGCATTGCCAAGCAGCCCGAAGAGTTTGGACGGGGCATATTTTGCCATATCCTTAAAGATTTCTCTTACAGGTATTTCTACCTCTTTGATGTATTTTCTGACTTCCTCTGTCATATCAAATTGCAATTGTACAACTTTTCTGTTGTCCGGTAAATATAGAGTTGAAAGTTGTAAATAAAAAGCCTGTTTCTGCCGCTATTCTCTTTTTGGTATGGAGCTTTTAATACAGCAGTAACGTTTAAAAAAATTATACCATATTTTACTTTTATCCGGGATTATTAGACTCTTTATAAAGTATCAGGATGATTTACTTTGAACAAAATTTCATTAAAATCGTTATTAATTACAGAGGCAAAAAGTTGAAGCAATCTGAATCTAAAATTTTTATAAAAAAGACAATAAGTTTCCTCCTTGTTGCAATTTTCTTTGTATCAAGCGCTTCTGTGTGCAGTGCAAAGGGCTTTTCTATTTTTCTTAAAAAAGATAAGAAAAAAGACCAGCAGCAACAGCAGACGACTGTTCAACAGCCAAAAACGTTGAATGGCGAAGTTGTATATTCAATAGAAGATTGTATCGACATTGCACTAAAGAATGATCCGAATATAAAGATAGGAAAAACCCAGAAAGATATAGCAAATTCTGATGTTGGACTTGCAAAATCCGAATATTTTCCGAATATTACAGCGAGTACAGGGTTTACTTCCCAGCACAACAAAAACTCCGGAAGGGGCGGCGGATTTTACAACCAGGGCGGAAGTACATCGTCTGACAACAATTATTACCAGCTCAATCTTGGTGTGAACCAGTTAATCTGGAATTTTGGCAAAACAACTGCCAGAATAAATATGCAAAAATACAACAGAGAATCTGTCGGTTATGATCTTGAAAATACTATTTTAAATACAGTTTATAATGTAAAAATGGCGTATTTTGAGGCTCTTGCCGCACAGGCTAATCAAGATGTCTATGAACGCTCCGTTGCGATAAACAAACTCAATTACGAACGTACAAACGCTCTTTTTCAAGAGGGTTTGAAATCAAAAATTGATGTTGTTAATGCGCATGTATATTTAACCGATGCGGAAATTTCTCTGGTAAATGCACAGGGGCAATATCAAAATGCAATAATAAATCTGAACAATGCGATGTATTATCCCGAGGCGCCAGAATATAAGCTTAAAAATACGGAAAGTTTCAATTTTCAGCAGAACAAAAAAGTAAAAAATGAGGTAAAAGTTAACTATATTCCAAAAAGCGGAAGCGATGAATTTGAACAAACAGCTATACTGACTTCAGGCATAGAAAAACAGGATATATTTCAGAATTACAAATTCAAACCCCTTATTCTTCCTTTTGATGATGCACTAAAAAAAGCCTATGATAACAGACCTGATTTAAAATCCTTGATGATGGTGGAAAGAGCCCAGCAGGAATCATTAAAGGCAATAAAAAGATCTTATATGCCGGAACTTTCTGCCAGCACAGGCTACAATTACAGAAAAAACAGTGATGTCTCAAATACCGGTTTTAACTTTGGTGTTATGTTAAATCTTCCCGTGTTCAATGCTATGGATATAAAATACAGTGTTGAACAGGGTAATTCATATCTAAAAATGGCAACGGAAAATATTGAGCTTTCAAAAAAGAACATATTTTTTGAAGTTAAAACAAATTATACAAATATGATTGTGCTTCAAAAACAAATTCCTCTGAGAGCGCAAAAAGTTCAACAAACGCTCGAAAATTTTGAACTTGCCGATGGAAGGTATACTGTCGGTTTGGGCAATTTTATTGAACTTCAACAGGCTCAGACGAACTACAACAATGCACAGCTTGAACTGGTTCAGGCAGTTTTCGATTATAATGTAGCAAAAGAACAATTCCAAAAATCCATGGGGGTAAGATGAAGAAAAAACTGACAATTGTCATATCATCATTAATTGCCGTTTTTATATTGTGCGGTGCAGCATTTTTGTTTAACAAAAATAAAGCATCTGACTATATAACAGTACCGATAAAGAAAAGAACAATTATCGAATCCGTTGAGGCATCGGGTACTGTCAATCCGGTGAATACTGTTGATATAGGTTCACAGGTTTCCGGTATGATTAAAGAAATTTATGTTGACTACAACTCAAAGGTAACAAAAGGACAGCTGCTGGCGCAGATTGATCCCTCTTTGTTTCAGGCGCAGGTAGAAAAAGCAAGAGGAGATCTTGAGGCTGCAAGATACAATAAAGCGAAAGTTGAAGCAATGCTTGCTTATGACAAAAAAAATTATGAAAGATACAAAAAGCTTTATACAAAAAACTATGTGGCAAAAAGCGAAGTAGATCTCGCAGAGGCAACATACAAATCAGATCTTGCCCAGATTGCTGCTGCACAGGGAACAATAAATCAGGCTCAGGCAACGCTGAACAACAATCTTACAAACTTAAGATATACAAGAATTATTTCACCTGTTGACGGCATTGTTGTCTCAAGAGCGGTTGATGTCGGTCAGACTGTGGCAGCAAGTTTCCAGACACCGACTTTGTTTCAGGTTGCACAGGATCTGACAAATATGCAGATAGAAGTTAATGTATCAGAGGCGGATATAGGAAAAATCAAAAAAGGTCAGGAGGTTGAATATACCCTTGACGGTTATGCTGATTCTGTTTTCCACGGACAGGTTTCGGAAGTCAGAATAGCGCCTACAACCGTATCCAATGTTGTTACATATACGGTAATTGTTCTTGTAGACAACAAAGACCAAAAAATGATACCGGGTATGACGGCTAATGTCTCTATTATCACAAACAAGAGCGAAAATGTTTTGTGTGTTCCGAATGATGCTTTAAAATTTACTCCTACAGAAATTACAGGCGGTAAAAAATACAAAGAGCAGGGTATCTGGATTTTGCGTGATAATAAACCGCAGAGAGTTAACATAAAACTGGGTGCAAAAAATACCGAAAGAACGGAAATTATCTCTGATCAAATAAAAGAAAAAGACAGAGTAATTCTTCGCAAAAAAGGTGACAATGAAAAAACTTCGGCTCAAGGCAGAAGACCCGGCATGAGACTTTTTTAGGAAATAGTTATGGCACTGATAGAAATAAAACATTTCATAAAAACTTATTCAACCGGAGATTCTTCGTTTAATGCTCTTGACGATGTATCCCTTACTGTTGAGAGCGGTGAGTTTGTTGCAATCATGGGGGCTTCGGGTTCCGGAAAATCTACATTTATGAATATGCTCGGCTGTTTGGACAAACCGACATCCGGGTCATACTTTCTTGACGGAATAGATGTATCAAAAATGTCGATGGATGAACTTTCGGAAATAAGAAATCTTAAGCTTGGCTTTGTGTTTCAGGGATTTAATCTTATCTCAAGAACATCGGCTATTGAAAATGTTGAAATGCCCATGATTTACAAGGGCGTTCCCCCCGAGCAGAGAATTCAAAGAGCAAAAGCTGCACTCAAAATTGTCGGTCTCGAAAAAAGAGAACACCACCTGCCAAATCAGATGTCAGGAGGACAGCAGCAGAGAGTCGCCATAGCAAGGGCAATCGTTAACGATGCACCGATAATACTTGCTGACGAACCGACAGGAAATCTGGATACAAAAACATCTATTGAAGTTATGGAATTTTTTGTAAAACTCAATGTTGCGGCAAAAAAGACAATTATACTTGTTACACATGAGCCTGATATTGCTGAATACTGTAAAAGAATTGTCAGGTTTAAAGACGGAAAAATCATTTCCGATGAACTCAATAAAAATCAAAAAGGACTTGATTCTCTGGATAAAACACACTATGAGGGAATATTATGATTGATTTTGAGTCTACTTTTAAAATATCTCTCAGATCGCTGAAGGTAAACAAAATGCGCTCAATTCTGACAAGTCTCGGAATAATTATCGGTGTGAGTGCCGTAATAATAATGCTCTCAATAGGTGAAGGCGCAAAACAGAGGATTAACAAAGATATTGCCTCAATGGGATCAAACCTTTTGATGGTTATGTCAGGTTCTACGACTTCAAGCGGTGTAAGAATGGGAAGCGGAACCCAGCCTACACTGACAATAAAAGATGCTGAAGCTATGCTTGTGAGATGCCCGTCAGTGTCGGAAGTGGCACCTACTGTCAGTCAGGTTCAGCAGCTTGTATATTCAAATCAGAACTGGTCAACTACCGTTAACGGGATTACACCCGGCTATATGCCTATAAGACTCTGGGAAATTGAATCCGGCAGGGCAATTTCTGATGACGATTTAAAAAACACAACCAAAGTAGCTATTCTCGGTTCTACGGTAACACAGAATTTGTTTGGAGATATGGATCCGATTAACAAAACCATAAGAATAGGCGGAATGCCTTTTAAAGTAATCGGTATACTCAAATCAAAAGGTCAAAACGGCATGGGACAGGATCAGGATGATACTGTTTTGATTCCTATTACAACTGCACAAAAAAAACTTTTCGGTACGGATTTTCCGGGTATGGTCAAGCATATAAGCGTTCAGGCAAAAGATGAAGACAGCCTTGAGTCTGCACAGGAAGAAATAACAGAGCTTCTTCGGGAGCGTCACAATCTCGGAAAAAATAAAGAAGACGACTTTACAATAAGAAACTTTACACAGATGCTGGAAACCGCAAAACAGGCATCAAACACCATGGCTATTCTGCTTGGATCAATTGCATCTGTGTCTCTTCTTGTCGGCGGTATAGGCATTATGAATATTATGCTTGTGTCTGTTACGGAAAGAACAAAAGAAATCGGTATCCGAATGGCAATAGGTGCAAAGGCAATGGATATAAGAGTTCAATTTCTGGTAGAAGCATTGCTTCTTTCCCTTGCCGGCGGATTGCTAGGGGTTGTGATAGGTATTCTCGGTGCAAAAATAGTAGGTCTGTTTTCTGAAATGACCGTTGTGATTTCACCGGTTCCTGTTTTAATTTCTTTTGGATTTTCCGGCATTGTAGGTATTTTGTTCGGATATTATCCGGCATATAAAGCATCATTGCTGAATCCTATTGATGCCTTGAGATACGAGTAATATTTAAACGACAAAATACCCTTCACCCTGTTCCGTAAGAGTGTATTCAGTAAATTCGCTTGTCCCTGTCAAATCCGGAATTATGCGCACATAACCCTGATCAATTGCCTCTTGAATAACTGAGTGATCAACAGGTTTCCCCGTAAAAGGAACGAGTTTTGCATTGATTTGTTTTAAGGTAAATCTTTCCTGATTTTCTATATTCAGTACAAATAATCCCGCTACAATCAAATAGTCAACAGGTGTTTCAGGGTTGTATTCTTTTGCAAAATCTTCAAACTCTGACAGTGTATCTACTTTTTCCACAACTTCGGTTTTGGGATTTTCTATAGATTCGTTTAATGCTTCTTCAAAGCTTATTTCAGTTTGTGGTTGGGGCTCATTTTCTCCTTGAAAATCAAAGTCAGGTGTTTGAATTTCATTTATTGAAGTAAGATTTTTTACATCAATAAAACCGCTCCTTTGGGGGAGTTCTTCCGTAGTCGCTTCTTGAGCCGCATGCTCTTTTTCGCTTTCCTGCTGTGTTGTTTCATCGGAAGGCGGATTTAGCGGTTTACCCTGGACAATCCCGTTTATCCAGTCTGAGAGCTGTTGCTCAAAAGTTATTTTATCGGTTGTGGAACATTCAAATTCAATGTCGCCTTTTCTTATTTTAAAATAGTATTCATGCATGGCTTATTCTTCCGGTTTGTATCTTAAATCCAAATGTCTGGCTGCATTTGTTTCATCTACCCTTTTTACCGGGGCGCAGTGAGGTGCATCCAAAACTTTTTGGGGTGTGCTTTCTGCTTCATTTGCAATTTTTATCATTGCTTCAACAAAATCGTCAAGCCGCTGTTTGTTTTCTGATTCGGTCGGCTCTATCATTATTGCCTCAGGTACAATCAAAGGGAAGTAAACAGTCGGCGGGTGAAATTTGTAGTCCATCAATCTTTTTGCAATCTCAAGAGTATGGACACCTTTTTCTTTTTGACGGTTCCCTGAAAGTACAAATTCATGCATACATGTACAGTCATACGGCAGGTCATAATATGATTTGAGTTTTTCTTTCAGGTAGTTTGCGTTCAATACAGCATCTTGTGATACATTTTTTAGATTTTTTCCTTTCATAAGGATATAACAGTACGCTTTTACAAGTACACCAAAGTTTCCTTGGAATTCTTTAATTTTACCTATAGTATTTTTCAGATTGTATTTTCTGAAATATTTTGTTCCGTCGTAATCAACTACCGGCACAGGCAGATATTCTTTCAATTTTTCAACTACGCCGACGGGTCCTGCTCCGGGACCTCCGCCTCCGTGCGGAGTTGAAAATGTTTTGTGAAGGTTTAGATGAACAATATCAAAACCCATTATTTTGGGATTTGTAATACCCATTACCGCATTCAGGTTTGCTCCGTCATAGTATAATAAAGAGCCGTTCTGGTGAGCAATTTCGGAAATTTCCTGAACTTTTTCTTCAAAAATACCGAGTGTGTTAGGATTTGTCATCATAATAGCGGCAATTTCATCTTTGTATTGCTCAAAAAGCTCTTTTAAATGAGATATGTCAACCTGACCTTTTTCATTGCTGTTTACTTTAAGAATTTCAAAACCACACATTCCTGCGGAGGCGGGATTTGTTCCGTGTGCGGAATCGGGAATGATTACTTTTTTACGCCGGGGTTCATTGTTAACTTTAAAGAAATGTTTTACAATCATCATTCCGCATAATTCGCCATGCGCACCTGCAGAACCCTGCAGTGTAATTGCGGACATTCCGGTAATCTCTTTTAATGCTTCCTGAAGTTTGTACATAAGCTCAAGTGCGCCCTGTACATCTTCATCATCCTGATGAGGATGCAGCTGTGTGAAACCCTCCAGCGATGCAATATACTCATTGATTTTGGGGTTGTATTTCATAGTGCAGGAGCCAAGCGGATAAAAACCTGATTCAACACAGAAATTCATATCGGAAAGCTCTTTGAAATGTCTCATGGTCTCAAGTTCGCTTACTTCAGGCAAAACAGGCTTTTCTTTTCTTAAAAATTTTGGATTTATTCCCGAATTTTCCGCTGAAGAGTTATCCTCTGATAAAGAAACTCCTGTCATATCATCAATAGACTTTTCAAAAATCAGCTTTGTCATGTTGTTAAAAATCCCCGCATTCGTTATTATAATATTATATATTTAGGAGCAGTATGTCAAAATTATGGCAAGATTTATTAACAGAATTATAACTTATATTTTAGAAAGAAGAAAAAAACGCCTTGAAAAAGTAAAAGAGAAATTAACACCCAAAAAGCGTGGACAATCTTCTGTAAGAACCTATATAAATATGTCGGAAACAATGATTTTGTCTGCAGAAACTGACAAACTTCTTGAAACAATGGATATAGAAGTAAAGAATATTGTAAAAACATGCCTGACGGATCCTCAAAAGCTTCTTGACTATATAACAGAACACGGAACGCCTGTGTACAAAATTCCTTGTGCCGACAAAATTCTTGCGAATATAAAGGAAGAAGAGGGATTTATTGTTCCGCATAAAGGCTGGAAGGCTTTTTATTTGAGCTTTTTTGTGAATTTGCTGTCACAAAAAAAACTTGTGTTTTCTTTTCAAACAAGCGAAATGTTTGTTCTTCGTGATAGGGAAATAAATGTTTATTATATGCTTCATCAGTTTCACAAATGGTACGGCTTTAAAAATAATCTGCCCGGCTATGATGAAAAAACGCAGGAACTTTTCAAAGAAAATTTTGAAAATATGTCTGACACAAAAGAGCTTTCTGTTGATGAAATTCTTGCATTGAAAGATGCAATAGCAAGAGATGCACAGGCTGCTGATTTTGTTATCAAACTTGCAAAAGAAAATGATGGTGCTAAAAAGGCACTGGATAAAATGAAAAAAGACGGAAGTGCAGAAATATAATTAAGAAAATATTTCTAAACATTTGTAACGTTTTTGTCCTAATGTTTTTAATGTATTCCACTATTTTGTTATAAATGTTATTATTTATAATAAAAAAATTTGCCTTTTAGACAAATTTTTATTTAACGTTAACTTACCAAAATAAACTAGGAGTTGGAATGAAAAAAAATATGTCTAAACGCCTGTTGGTTGCGGCAGTACTATCAACATTGATGGTCTCGTCCGTTTCTGTTGCTGCCACATATAAAAACATGAGTAATACAAATGGTGGTGCAATACAGGATTCATCGGGAATAGAAGTGAATATTGATGCAGAATCTTCTTTTATTCATAATACCGCTACGGCTCAGAATTATGGCGGCGGTGCGATATATAATAACAGCGGTGCGGTCATTACGATAGGTGACGGTACTTCTTTTGTTGAAAATTATCTTAATCAGCCAATCACAGAAACAACTGACAGAGAATACCGCTCGGCAGGTGGTGCGATTGCATCCTGGAATTCAGGAACGGTAAATATCGGAAGCGAAGTTTCTTTTAAAGGAAATGGATATAACTCTATTACGGGCGAAGCTGCCTGGGCATCGGGCGGCGCTATATATGTAGATACAAATAGAAAAGAACTAGCTAACCTTTCAATAAATGAAGGCTCAAGCTTTACAGGAAATGTATCAGGTTCTCTCGGCGGTGCAATCTATGTTGCTGATGCAGATACAAGCATAGATTCAGTTTCTTTTGAAGGTAACAAAGCAGGCTCCTGGGGTGGAGCAATTTTTGGTGCACAGTATTATGCAATCGACGGAAATAATGTAACAGTAACCGGTAATTCTTCTTTTAAAAACAATTCAGCAGGAAATTACGGCGGTGCGATTGCAAGTCAGTATACTACTTTAAATATAGGTGATGAAAATAGTAAGATTTCTTTTGATGGTAACAGCGCAGGGCTTGATGGCGGTGCTGTTCATATCACAACAGATGCTGATGAAGCCTATAAAGCAAAATCAAATTTTGAAAATACTACTTTTACAAATAATGAAGCTGTAACAGGTTCAGGCGGCGCCATATACAACCCTGGCGAGTTGAAAGCAACAAATGTATCTTTTGGTGAACTTATAACTGATGCCGAAGGAAATATTACCGGCGTACAAAACGGAAACACTGCAGCTGTTCAGGGTGGTGCTATTATGAATGCTGCCGGAGCAGTAGCAACTTTTAACGGTGAAACAATATTTGCAGACAACTATGCCGGACAAGGCGGTGCTATATACAATGAAGGAACGGTATCGGTTGGTGGCGGTTCTCAATTTATCGGCAATACATCTGCAGTCAATGGCGGTGCTATATACAACGCCGGTATTGCAAACTTAGATACTTCTACAGGAGATATAACATTTGCAAATAACACAGCAAAGAACGTGGCAAATGATATTTATGCCGCAGCCAACTCTGCAACAAATATTACCGGCTCGCACAATGTCTCTATCGGCAGCGGATTGAAAAGTGAAGCATCTTCTGACATAAATGTATATGATAAGGCAAGTCTTGTTATAGAAGATACCGCTATCGCTGATATTGCAGGTTCAATCTCAACAACAGCTGATGCGATTATTACAAACAACGGTACAATAAACTTGAAAAGCACAAGCTCAAGTACCGGTAATATAAATAATACCGAAACAGGTGTTTTAAATATTGCATTAGATAATTCTGCCGCCTCAGTACAAAATATGGCTGATATAACAAATGACGGAAATGTAAATATCACAGGAAACGTTAG